>CAZXXI010000113.1:0-4221 GCA_964644815.1 uncultured Muribaculaceae bacterium | reverse complement strand
TTTGGAGACTCCTATGCTACCATTATACCACGCCCCTAAGCGCAATATAATTATAATATAAAAGCACTCAAAATACAAGTTTTTTCTCTTGCGTTACTCTTTAAACTCGAAGATAAAGTCTAAAATTTTTACTTCGTCTCCCCTTTTTGCCCCGAGTTTTTCTAGCTCTTCATCGACGCCCATTCCTCTTAACTTTCTCGCGAATCTTAAAGCAGCCTCTTCATTTTCGATTCTAGTCATCCTGAATAGCTTTTCTATCTTTTCGCCACTTATCACCCATAAGTCGCCTTCTCGACTGATAGAAAAAGGTAACTCTTCTCTAAATTTGTATAAGACGTGGTCCTCCAATTCGTCTTCGTCGTATATATCTACATCTGATATACTGTCCAACAAATTGGCTAGTCTTTTTAGAAAAGGTTCAAATCCCTCGTTCATCGCTGCCGAGAGTTCGAATACTTCGAGTTCGGGATGGACACTTTTAAATTTGGCTAGATTTTCTTGTGCATTTGGTAAGTCCATTTTATTCGCAACTACTATGTTGAGTTTTTTGTGCAGTTTATTGTCGTACTTTTTTATCTCCTCGGTGATGATGTCGTAATCGTTTAAAGGGTCTCTACCTTCTTCTGCACCCATATCTATTACGTGGACGAGCACCTTTGTTCGCGAAGCGTGTTTTAAGAATTTATGCCCCAACCCGACACCTTCGGATGCACCCTCTATGAGGCCAGGTAAATCGGCCATCGTAAAAGTACGTCCGTCTTGCAATTTAACTACGCCGATATTAGGACTCAAAGTAGTAAAGTGATAAGCTGCTATTTTGGGATGACAACCGCTTATCATCGATAAAATGGTACTCTTTCCTACGCTTGGAAGCCCGATTAGTCCTACTTCGGCGATGAGTTTTAGTTCACACTTGACGATACGCTCTTCGCCCGGCTCACCTTTTTCGCTATAGCTAGGAGCTGGATTGGAGTGCGTGGCAAAAGCCTTGTTTCCTCTTCCTCCTCTTCCCCCTTTGGCGATGACGACTTCTTCTTTATCTTTTAAGATATCCGCGATGACGAGATTCGTATCCATATCGATAACTGTAGTTCCAAGAGGAACGTTTATGCGCACGTCTTCGCGATTAGCTCCGTATTTGTTTGAGCCCTTTCCGTTCATACCTTTCTCGGCCTTGACAATCTTGTGATACCTCAAATCTACAAGTGTTTTTAAACTCTTGTCACCGACGAATATTATGGATGCCCCTTTGCCGCCGTTTCCACCGTCCGGTCCACCCATCGGTTCACATTTCTCGCGCCTATAACTAGTACACCCGTCTCCTCCGGCACCGGCATAGAGTTTAACTATTACCTCATCTTCAAACATCTCTAATCACCTACTTTTCTCTAATTATTTCTCTCAAAGGTCTATTTTTATCTTCCGAAAACATTTCTTCATCGAACAGCCTCATCACTATCTCCTCTATTTTTTTCAATTTCTTCGCGGGCGTCCTGCGTGCTCTTTTATTATCCAACCCCTCTTTTATATAACTCGCAAAAGTTACGAGCTCACATCCCGTCGTCAACATCGTCATTATGAATACCAATTCGTCCGTTACTGTAAAAATATCGGTATCGATTCCACACAATTCCACTAAAAAATTTACGAAATCGGCATTATAGAGATTTATCGCTCCGAGAACCAAAGTTATGGATAAAATCCATGTTTTAAACTTTCCTATGAAATTGCTCGTTACGACTTCCCCCTTTATCATTCTAAAGAGATTGATGATGCATATAGCACACTCTAGTACTAATAAAACCCAAAGATAAGAGTGGTTAAAAATCAATGCACCTATACAAGAGATAGCTAATACTTTATCGGCAAGCGGATCTAAAAGCATGCCTCCTACCGTTTGCACTTTCCACCTGCGCGAAAGTTTTCCGTCCAAGAAGTCCGTTAAAAATAGTACTGCGAGCAATACGAATAGTGAGACTACATCGGTATTGACGAATATAAAAGGCAAAAAGAAAGCTCCGATTATTCTCGATATAGTCAAAAAGTTTACTATAATTTTTTGTGTTCGCTTAGTCATGACCAACCCCTCTTTTCGATAAGCTTATATTAACACAACTAAAGATCAATTGTCAAAAAGAACAACCACTCTTTTTCTAACATTTTTTTATATAAATAAACCTCCATATCGGAGGTTTTACTTAAGCTTTTTTAACTGTGCGTTTCTTAGGCGCAGGTTTATCAGTCGACTTTTCGTCTTCTTCGAGCTTCTCGATGACATTTTTCAATACTTCAACAGTCTTTTCTTTTATCTCTTTAGCTGCTTTCTCGACGACTGGCTTTCCCTGTTTGACAGCAGCTTTATATAAATCTTCAGCTTGCTTTTTGATGTCTTCAGCTTTCTCTTTAGCTATTTCCATAACTTTTTCTTTATCCAAGCTTTCTAATTCAGCTTTGAGATTTTCGATTTTTTCAATCATGTTGTCCTTAACCTCGTTATAGTCCAATCCTTTGAGATAGGCGACAAGCTCGTCCATCTTTTTCTTAAGTTCCTTGCGAGTTTTTTCACCACTTTGAGGGGCGAACAAAACTCCCAATCCTACACCAATACCTACACCCGCTAAAAGGGTTCCCATCTTTTTCTTACTCATAATCATTTTCCTCCATTTCTCGTTTATTCTTTTTTTTCTTGCGACCTAATCGCGAAATAAATCCCCCTACTAATTCGACCAATCTATCTGAGAAAGCCGAAATCCTATCTGTCGTAAAGTCTATTACGTTGAATAATCCGTTTAGACTGTTGACTTTTTGCTGCATATTGTCTAAGACTGAATCTAATTTATCCATGGCAATAATCAGCCTTATACCTAATATTATGCCCACTATCAACAAAATTATTAATAAAAAGTACACTGCTATCGGCAAATACATCTCTAAAAACTCTAACATTACTCTTCACCCTTTCCTTCATATAGAGAATCTATCAAATCGAATAAGTCTTCTTCTCCTATGCCGTCACTTTTTTGATTTTTTAAATCTTTGCTATTTTCTTCGTCCGGAATGATTATATTAGGTGGAACCGGCTCTTCTTTTTTTGTCTTAGCTTTTTCTTTTTTTGCATCATCAACCTGCAAGTCGTCAGTCTCTACTAAAGTATCCAGTTCCGGTTTTCTCTCTTCCACCGGCTCCTCTTCGTCATCTATTGCCAGCTCGTCGAAGTCTAATTCGTTCTCACTATTAGCGACTAGTTCACTAAAGAGTTCACCGTCATCTTCTTCTTCGTTGACATCTTCTATTTCGAGTTCTTCATTGACATCTTCATCGGCAACACCTTCGTCTTCTGAATCGACCAATAAATCGTTTATGCTGATGCCATTTTCTTCTAATGAGAATTCATCTTTTTTCTCTATTTCGATATCTTCATCTCTATATGAAAGTGTATCCTCGATTTCGTCTTCCAATGTGCCGTATGCCTTTCTTCTGACGCTATCTAAATCCAAAGCTTCACTAGAAGTGGCCTTGTGTTCATCTTTTGTGACGATATCTTCTTTTTTATAGTTTTCATTCAAAACACCATATACCGGCGAAATTATTGGAGAAGGTGTAAACACCTTGTGTTCATCTTTCTTATTTAACGTTTCTTGCACGACATCCTTACTACTTTCTAGACTAGCTTTATAGTCACCCTTATACTTGCCATAACTGTAATCAAAGGCATTTGTATAACCGCTTGCTCTTTTTTTCTGCTGAGTCTCTTTTGGAGGCTCCTGCTTTTCGCGTCTAGATGTCGTCGTTCTGGTCTCGCGCTTCTCTTTAATGGGCTTATCCTCTTCGTCTTCGAAAACCGGAAATGTAAAAGTACTTCTCTTTACTTCCTCTTTGGCTTCCTCTTTCAACTTTGGCATATCGAATACGTCTTCGGCTTCGCTTTTTACCTCCCTTTTGGGAGTTTCGATTTTATGGATTATGACTTCATCGTCACGAACAGTTGTTCTCCGCTTCGGCTGTTCTACTGTTTCTTCTTTTTTTATCTTTGGTTCTTCCTTTTTCTCTTCTTTCGTTATAACCGGAATCTCTACCGTCTCTTCGTCGAACAGTATTTCTTTTATTTTATTAAATATTTTCATATAAGCCACATCCTTTATTTGATTAGGTCGTAATCTGGTATCTTATTTTCATCAACATTATCATACTCTCCTTGATATTTGAGAAAGTTTCCATTGT
>CAZXXI010000112.1:4052-4298 GCA_964644815.1 uncultured Muribaculaceae bacterium | reverse complement strand
TTAACACATCTGTAAACAGCTGTAAAGTCAGTGTCAATAAAACGTTTTTTGAAAAATAGATTGCACTTTAACTACATTTTACGTTAAATACATAAATTTTCTATTGACTAACTACCCCCCCCCGGATTGTATAATTGAATGGTAGAAAGATAGAGGTTGATTTAACTCATGAAAAAGAAAAACAATACAAAAATAGTGCTAGGAATAATCTTCGCTGCGAGCATTGCGGTTATATTAGGTTCACTA
>CAZXXI010000112.1:0-4042 GCA_964644815.1 uncultured Muribaculaceae bacterium | reverse complement strand
AGTGACAATAAGAATCAAGAAGTCGTAATCCAATCAGGAACTATGCAGTTAAGGTTCGCGGATAACGATACCGGATTCAATGGTAAATTAAACTTTGGCGAATCAGCAGAGAAGTTATTCATACTCGAGAATACTGGAACACTTCCTTCTAAAGCTAAGATTAATTTTACCAATATGATAAATACATATCGGAAGGGTTCACTCACTTATAAATTAGAATATAAGACTACAGAAGAGGGAACTACTTGGACAGAAGTATTAAGTAAAAAGAATGTACCTAGAAGTGCTACTGCTACTAAAGAACAGTTAGCAAATAATTTAGAAGTACCAGTAGGACAAACATATTATTATAGACTAACTGTTACTCTAGAGAACTTGGACGGAGTAGACCAGACGCAGGATATCAATGCTATATTTAGTACAGAGTTCAATCTAGAGGAAGCAAGTGAATCACCGTTTGAGAAAGTAATAGCAAATGTCAATTCAGGTAATCCAGATTTTTCTAAAACGTCTACGACAGATGAAGGTATATACGCATTAGAAGACGACTACGGAACAAGTTATTACTATAGGGGAGCAAGTCAAACAAATTATATTAAATATGGAAAAAACAAAGATGGTCAAGATATGTATTGGCGAATCATTAGAATTAATGGTGACGGTTCAATCCGTATAATTTACGACGGAACACAAGCTTATGCTAATGGAACAATAGATGATACAAGATATGCCAAAGTTGAACAGGTGTGGAATACACAATATAACGATGCCAAGTATGTTGGTTATATGTTTGGAGGCTCCCAAGGAGAAGCAAGTACATCTAAAGAACTAGCTCAAGCTAATGAAACTAACAGCGAAGCTAAAACAGCAGTAGATACATGGTATAAAGAAAACATAGTAAATACTGGTTATGGAAGTAACGTAGTAGATGCGATTTTCTGTAATGACAGGAGTACGCCAGGTAAAGAAGCAACAGGGTGGTCAAGTGATACAGGTTTAGGCTATGCAAACAATTATACAGCTTATGGAGCAACTGCAAGAACAGGTGTATACAAAACAGACGGAATATCACCAAATTTTACATGTGAAGTGAAGAAGGACGCCTTCACAGTAAATGAAAGTGAAAAAGGGAATGGTAATTTGTCTTATCCAGTAGGTTTAATAACCGCAGATGAGATATTGGCTGCGGGCAGCGGTAAGTGGAATATAGCAGGTCCAAGTAGAGATTATTATTTATATAAGTCTTCATATTATATTGGTTGGACTCTATCGTCATATAATTTCAGTGCTAGTGCTCGTGTATTTTCGCTTCATACTTCTGGCTTTTTAGGAGATACTGATAACCAGTATTCTCGAGGTGCCATAGCCCCTGTCATAAATCTTTCAGCTGATTATGCAGAAAATCTAATTGGTGATGGTACTATGACTAATCCCTACCGTGAACGCGGTGTAGAACCTTAAAACACTGAACTGCCCATGAGCAGTTCTTTTTCTGTCTATTGGTCACGCAATTATCTATTTGTCAAAATACTAGAAAAATAGTATAATGCTACATGTAGGTGAAAACGATGAAACAAGAAAACATAAGAAACTTTTCCATAATAGCCCATATCGACCACGGTAAGAGTACTCTTGCCGATAGAATACTGGAGATTACCGGTGGAGTTGAGAAGCGTGAACTGAAAGAACAGATGCTCGACTCGATGGATATCGAACGCGAAAGAGGAATAACTATAAAATTGAATGCCGTCGAGCTCAAGTACAAATATAAAGGCGAAGAATATATGCTCCATTTGATAGACACACCGGGACATGTCGACTTCAGTTACGAAGTATCGCGCAGTCTTGCTGCCTGCGAAGGTGCTATTCTCGTCGTCGATGCCGCTCAAGGAATCGAAGCTCAGACTCTTGCCAACCTCTATTTGGCTCTCGAAAACGACTTGACAATCATACCCGTCATCAACAAGATAGACTTGCCAAACGCCGATATTCCCAAAGTAAAAGAAGAAATTAAATCGGTCTTGGGCTTTAAAGACGAAGATATAATCCTCTGTAGTGGTAAAACTGGAGAAGGAGTACGAGAACTGATAGAAGCCGTCATCGAGCGCATAAATCCACCTAAAATCGATAACGATGGGCCTACAAGGGCCTTGATATTCGATTCCTTATATGATGCCTACAGGGGAGTCATCGTCTCTATAAAAGTCGTCTCGGGCAGTATCAATTTAAAAGACACCATCGAGTTTTTAGCGACCAAAGAACAATTCGAAGTAGTCGAGCTCGGCAAAAACACGCCTAAGATGTCTCTTAGAAACGAACTCAAAAGTGGCGAAGTAGGTTGGGTAAGTGCCGCGATTAAGAGTATCGAAGGAGTCAAAGTTGGCGATACTTTAACCGTCAAACGCAATAGAGCAGACACGCAGCTCGCTGGTTATAAACCGATGAAACCGATGGTCTATTCGGGGCTATTCCCAATCGAACCGAATAAATACGAAGCTTTAAAAGATGCTCTTGAAAAACTCAAACTGAACGATGCTGCTTTAGCCATCGAGCCGGAGACTTCCGACGCCCTAGGCTTTGGCTTCCGCTGTGGATTCTTAGGTCTATTGCACATGGACGTCATCGAGGAGAGAATCCGCCGCGAATTCGGGATAGATATCATCGCGACGAGTCCATCGGTCATCTATAAAGTCAATCTGACCAATGGCGACACTATCGAAATAGATAGTCCCAATAAGATGCCGGATAGAGCTACCATTCGTTCAATTGAAGAGCCATACATCAGGACCAATATCCTAGTACCTATCGATTACATTGGTTCCATCATGAACCTCTGTCAGGACAAAAGGGGAATATTCGAAAATACCGAATACATCGATTCGACGCGCGTCAATATTCACTACTATTTACCACTTTCCGAAATCGTCTACGATTTCTTCGATAAACTCAAGAGTTCCACCAAAGGTTATGCATCATTCGATTACGAGCTCTCCGGCTATAGAGAATCGGATTTAGTGAAGATGGACATTCTCTTAAACGGAGAAATGGTCGACGCCCTTTCGCTCGTCGTCCACAAAGACTACGCTTACATAAGGGGCAAAGCGATAGTAGAAAATTTAAAAGAGATAATCCCTCGCCAGATGTTCCAAGTGCCTATTCAGGCCTCTATCGGTTCCAAAATAATCGCCCGCGAGACTATCAGTGCCATGCGCAAAAACGTCTTAGCCAAATGTTATGGAGGAGACATATCTCGTAAGAGAAAACTATTAGAAAAACAAAAAGAAGGTAAAAAGAAGATGAAGATGATAGGAAGAGTCGAACTGCCCAGCGAAGCTTTCCTTAGCATATTGAAATCGGATAAATAGAAAGAAGTAAAAATATGGATACAGAAACAAAGAGTACAGTTTTCCAAGTAGAACTGAATTACATAAAAGATGAAAACATAAGAAAGAGTGCCGAAGTTATGGTGAATCTTCTTCCCGACTACTTTTTTCACGAAGAGACTAGTTCGACTGGGAAGTATCATCCTGCTTTCGGTAAGGGAGATGGAGGGCTCGTCAGACACGTCAAAGTCGCCGTTCGCTTCGCCTATGAACTTTTTAACATCTACAAATTCGACGATGAGACGAAAGATTTAATCCTCTTCGCACTCATCATCCACGATGGTCTCAAAAGAGGTCTAAACGAAGAACGCTACAGCCGTTTCGACCACCCGCTAATCATCGGAAAATACTTACAAGACAATAGAGATAAACTGTTCTTGACCGACGAACAAGCTGATAGAATAGTCAAAATGGACGCCTCACATATGGGCAAGTGGAATACCAACAGCTATAATCCAGGTGTGATTTTACCACTTCCTAAAACGGTCGAAGAGAAGTTTGTCCACCTGTGCGATTACTTATCTAGTAAAAAATTCATCGACGTACGCTTCGATGAGAATAACAATATACTTGAATAAATCGTCTATATTTGCTATAATTCTGTTATATTCAGGGTAGGAGTGAAGTATATGGCAAGTATTTATATACACATACCTTTT
>CAZXXI010000111.1:0-4444 GCA_964644815.1 uncultured Muribaculaceae bacterium | reverse complement strand
AATATATTGTAAAAAATTATATTTAAGTATATAATTAAAATGGGTGTGACACTGATGAAAAAGAAACTTTTAGTAATGTACGCAACATATGGGACGGGACATAAGACGGTAGCTAAGTATATAGATGACTATTTTACGGAGTCGGGCGAGTACGAAGTGATGGAAATCGATATATTGCAATATGCTACTCCATTTTTGGGAAATTTCACCAATAAATTTTATAACAACGTAATGTATAAAGCTCCTTGGCTTTGGAATGCGCTTTACTTCATGACGGACAATTATGTCGCAGGTAAGGTGAGTGCTAAGATACAGAGCAAAGTAGTATCGAATAAGAAGATTAAGAAGATTATACAAGATTTCGACCCCGATGTCGTCATCGCGACGCATTTTACCGCGGCTACTTATATAAGTAAGTTGAAAAAATCTCACGAATTGGATTGCGATTTAGTCAGCATAGTTACCGATTATAGGGCACATCGAATATGGTTGGATTCATATAAAAGTGAAACGGCCTTGATAGTAAACAGTCCTGAAGAGAAGAAATCGCTCATAAGAAAGGGAATAAACGGCAAAATCATCCATACGTTCGGCATTCCCGTATCGGCAAAATATACGAAAAGTTTATACGATAAAAGTGAACTCATGAAGAAGTTTAAATTATCGGGCGAACGGCCTATCATCCTCTTCTACGGAGGGGGAGGAAACGGTTCGGTGACGACTCTTCCATATCTTTTGACCATCATCGAAAACAAAATAGATGCCGACGTGTTCTTCGTCTGTGGAAGGAGCCAAGAGCTAAAAAAGAGAGCAGAGGGAATGGTCAAAAGACATGAAGCAGATAATATCCACGTCTTGGGCTATATAACGAATGCTCCCGAGTATTTGACCGTAGCCGATTTCGTCATTACGAAACCGGGTGGTATGATAGTAACCGAATGTCTATGCTTTAAAAAGCCGATGGTTCTGACGAGAAATGCAGGAGGGCAAGAGAAAGACAACATCCATTTCTTGACGAAGAGGGGCTATGCTATAAATGCACCCGGCTTGTTCAAATTCAATAGGACTCTTAAGAAATTGTGCAACAATCCTGACCACTTGGAGAAGATGCTTAAGAATCTCGACAACATGATGAATAAAGAAGAATCGATGAAAAGTCTATTCAAACTGATAGGAGATATAACCGATGCCAAAAATTAATCCAGAATTGATGAAGATACGCGAATATAGAAAGAAAGCGGGTTGGACGATAAAAGAAGTCGGAGAAAAGCTGGGTATTTCGCGCGCGATGTATGGCCATATCGAAAATGGCGAGAAGAGACTGTCTTATGGCGTAGCGGTCAAGTTAGCAGATCTCTATGGGGTTACACCTGATGAGCTCTTTTACGAAGAATATAAAGAATTTTTTAAAAACTCTCTCATATGATAAAGTAGGAGAGTTTTTTATTATGAATGATGAAATTTTAAAGAAAGTCGAAAAAAAGACGAAAGTTAAAAAGCAGACTATAATCGACCTCGCGAGAAAGTTATCGAATGGCAATATGAAAGATGAAGCAACTATAAACGAAGTCATCGATACTTTGGCTCTAGCTACCGGTAAAAAGGTCACACCTGAAACGAAGAGTAAAATTATAAATACTATTAAAGACGATAAAGTTCCCGGGAATGTCGACAAGATGTTCTAAAAGGAACTTTTTTTGGTAGATTTTAGTTTAACAATTTGTTAAACTTATATTGAGAAGAGGAGTGGCAAATAGTGAAGTGTTATTTGATGAATAAAAATACAAAAGTTTTGTCTTGTGAACTCAATAGCAAGAACAGATTTACCCAAATTTATGAAGACTATAATATAGATTACGCACCACTTGGCATATACATAGCTTATCAAACGAAAAAAGGGTCCAAGATAAAATCGCTTAATAACTGGTATTCTTCGCGGGGAATACCTTCTTGGCGGAAAGACTTAGAGAGACTTTTGAATAACTTAAATGTATCATCTCCCCAAGAGCTATTAAATAAAGCGTATGGATTATCGCTATCCGATCAATATTGGATTAAACCAGAAGACCTCGATATAGAGTGGTCTGACATCAATTTCTTCGATAATGATTTTGAGTACGAGGCCTTTCTCGAAGCGGCACTTAATGATACCGAAAAACGAGATATAAGTCTTTTTTCTCCTAATAATACGACAGATGGCATGTTAAAAAAAGCTTGGGCTATAAGAAATGGAAAACACGTTTTGATAAAAGGTACTTTTGCTCAATTGGGATTAGAACCGGTTTCTGAGTGGCTAGCTACGCAGATATGTCAAAGGCTCGGTATTCCTCATGCTGAATATACTTTAGATGTCATCGATTACAAATTAGTTAGCATCTGTCCTAATTTTCTTTCTTCGAGCGAAGAAATAATTACGGCCAATGATATTATCGGATTAGAAAAAAAGAAAAATGACGTATCTTATTATGAACACTACATCAAAATAATAGAAGAAAAGGGAATAAAGAACGTTAGAGATTGCTTGAGCGATATGTACTTGGTCGATTATATATTGTTAAATGAAGATAGGCACCTTAGAAATTATGGCATTATCCGCAATGTGGAGACCCTTAAGTGGGAAAGAGTGACACCTATATTCGATTCCGGCGAAAGCTTAGAATGTTCTAAAAATATGCAAGAATTGTTATATGGAGAAAAGGTTAAATATAAGTTTTTTGATAATACGAATTACGATTTCGATAAATTGATAGAGCGAATCGATTTAAAGAGATACGATTTTGAAAAATTAAACGATATACCTGAACTTTTGGAAAAAAAGTTAGAGGAATATTCTTTAATATTAGGAATCTCTGAAGAGCGAAGTAATCTCATAATAAGAGGGATTCGAAATAGAATAGCTAATTTGAAAAGTTGTAAGAAAAAATAAGAGTGCGACAAGTACTTTTTATTTTCAAGGGAAGTGCTTAATTTGCCCCTAAAAGTATCTAAAAGTTTGCTTTTGAAAGAAGTTTAAAGTATAATATAATTATCAGGGAATAAAGAATTTGAAGGAGGTTTTGGTCATGTATAAAGCATTTAAATTTAGATTATATCCTAATGATGTACAAAGAGAATTGATAAACAAATACTGTGGCTGTTCTAGATTTATATATAACCACTATTTAGATAAATGTAAGAACGGTAAGTTTACTAGTTCCTATGATTTTATAAAAGACTTTAGACAAGTGTTAAGAGGAGAATATCCTTTTTTAGAAGAAGTAGATAGTAATTTAGTAAGTAATACACTTTTTCACTTAGAAACAAATATGAAGAGATTCTTTAATAATGGTTTCGGTTATTCCAAGTTTAAAAGTAGATATGATAAGAATACATACTGTACTACTGCTATATATAGGGATTATAAAGATAAGAGATATTGCAATATAGAAGTAGATTTAAAAAGTCATCTAATAAAGCTACCAAAACTCAAATGGGTGGCGATGAGAGGATATAGAAATCTTGAACTCATAAAAGGTAAAATAGTCAATGCTACTATCTCGAGAGAAAAGACGAATAAATACTATGTATCAGTAGTCTACGAGATATCTACACCTGAAAGAGTAGATAATCCTTCATCAGTAGTAGGAATAGATATAGGAATAAAGAATCTAATCACCTTATCTGATTGTACGTTCATAAAGAACAACTTATACTTGAAGAAATATGAGAAGAGAATCAAAAGATTACAAAGAGAACTAGCAAGAAAAGAGAAGAAAAGTAATAACTTTTATAAGTGTAAGCTCAAACTAGCACGAGTATACGAGAAGCTAAAGAATGCAAGAAAATATTACATTCACAAAATAACGAGCGATATAACAAATGACTACGATATCATAACTACGGAGAAGTTAAAGACACAAAGAATGATAACTACATCTAGGACAAAAACTCTAACAAAAAATATAATAGATTCTACATTCAGCGAGATAATAAGGGAGATACAAGTCGAAGGAGAAAGGAAAATACTTCTATCAAGTAGAAGAGTATTATCCATCGAGTCAGATATGTAATAGATGTGGAAGTAAAGATGAAAATTATAGAGATATCGGTTTAAGAAAATATGAATGTAAGAAATGTGGAGCGAGTTTAGATAGAGATTTAAACGCGAGTATAAATATAGCATTTAGAGGTTTAACGAAATATATGGAAGAGAACTTAGTGTAAAAGAATAAGTCAATAAAAGATGAGTACGGTAGCGACTATCGGAAGTTAAGTCTGTGGAGAAGTCAGGGTACTGGGTCTATGAAGCAGAAAATCCTAACCGTGAGGTTAGGAGTGATTGACGAAGTCAATTGCTTTTGTTCTTGTAAACGAAAACAGAATAAAGTATAATTATGTTGTACAAAATGACAATTTTTGCAAGTGAAAACGGGTATGATACTTTACGGGTGATAATATGAGAGTC
>CAZXXI010000110.1:0-4493 GCA_964644815.1 uncultured Muribaculaceae bacterium | reverse complement strand
GTTTTAAGTTTTTTTTCATCTAAAAAACCCTCTTTCCGATTATAATAAAATTATACATTAATCGCGAGGGTTTGTAAACTCATTTGTGTGAAATTAGCGTTTTTCCCAATGAGCATATAATATGTGATTTTTGGTATTATTGACGACGGTGTCTTTAGTTATTTGGGTGCCACCGGATATCTCTGTGAACCAACCAATGAAAGTCAAATTGTTAGCCGTAGCAAGATAACTAGGTATTGGCAAGTCGCCATATGTGCCACCGACGATGACATCTTTACTCACACTTAATGTAGTTCCGTTGCAAGCTTCATCAGCGAGAGGCTGTACGCCAAAGTCTTCTTGATGATTGCTCAAGAAACCGAATTTATCGTTTGCGTCGGTGAAAGCATAACAATTGGTTTGTATTTCTCCTACCGAGAAGCCGTTTCCGAGAGCTTCTAAGGTGACTTTAGTCGTCGTCGTGACTACTTTCCAGTGAGCATAGAGTATTTGACTAGAAGTCAAGGTCGATATGGTCGAACTCTTGATTTCGGTACCTCCACTCGACATGGTGAACCAACCAATGAATTCGTATCCCGCACGAGTCGGAGTTGGAAGCGTTCCGTAGGTCGAACCGGTTTTGACATTTTTGCTATAAATTGATGTCACTCCACCCATCGCATCGAAGTTGACGCGGTATGTATCAGGAGTCTCTATAGGTTCGATTGGATCTTGAGGATATATTATTCTAAAACTTGCTGTATCGGTGTTAACGTTCTCGCTGCCGTTTTTGCTATAAGTGAACTGCAACTTGTCACCGACGTTAAGTCTAACATTGGTTATGGTGCCACTTTTATTTTGACCAGAAGTTTTACCCAAAAGTGTAGCGTTATTCTTTTTTATTTCGAAGACGTCGTTATCATCTTCGCTGTCTACCGACCACCAAATACTAATATCTTTCCCGTAGTAAGAAGCGAGCTCTAGAGTCGTCGTGGCCGTCGAAGAATTGACGCTTTGGTTGTTACTTTTGAACATCTTTTGAGTGGCATTGTAGGTGAAGTAATATTTGTTGTTCGTTATGAGAAGTTCTGGCTCTTCGATGACGACAGCAGCCGTCTTACCATAGACATTGATGTCGTATATGTTGCCAGATGGTGTGCTTAGTGGCACTTTTATTTCGATTATTCTGTCCTTTGGCGACAGTGTAGTCGATTTCAGTTGGATGAGTTCGCTGTCATTCAATATGGCTTCCATCGGTATTTCACGATTTATATTGGAAAGTCTTTCCTCGTTGGTGCGGTTGTTGGTATATATAGCTTCATAACCATAACTCATGATATTGGTGACGGTACCATTAGATTCTACCCTTTCGGATATGCGTAGCACCTTTATGATGTTTTCGGATAAGCTAGAAGGCCGGCGTTCGTCGAAGGTTATGATGACGGCATTCTTCTTGGTGCTGTTTTCATAGCGGATGCTTTTAAGGCCATACCTATCAATGTCGTTGCTGATGCTTTTGATGATGTTCGAAGACAATATGTCGTAATCGGCTTGTATCTTACTCTGTTCGTACATCGCGCGAACTTTTAAGAATAAGTTCATGAGAAATATTAGGACGATCGATACGAGAGCAACGCTGACGATTATTTCTACTATGGTCATTCCTTTTTTGTCTAATCTCATGTTTACCCCCTACTCTTGAAGCGCAAGCTGGCGTATTCGTAAGTCTGGTTTCCCAAACTATCCCCAGATTCGTCGGTATATTCGTTTTCTCTATCGTACATGACTATCAAGCGATAAGCAGTATCGCCTCCCAAAGATTTAGGGTCTAAGGAACTGATGTATAGCTGAGTCGTCGGTTCCAGCATCACGCGATCGTCACCGGATAGTTTTACGTCCCATAGAGTAAAATAAATGGCTTCGACTTTCAACAGATTATATAGTTTTTTTTCGTAATCAGTTAAGAATGAAGAATCTTCACAGGAGGTGTCTTCTTTGAAATTGGAACAGTAGACGGTTGTCCCATCTGGTGTTATATCTTCTTTCGTTTCTAAATAATCTCTTATTAAACTAGTCTTATAGATATATTCTGTATTGTCGTAAAAAGATTTACTTTTAACTTTTATGAGGATATTGCTGTAGGCACCATACAACATGATGAGGATAACGCACAGGATAGTCATTTCAATCATAGTCTCTACTAAGACAAAACCTTTTCTGTTCATATTTCCTCCCAAGTTATACTACAAACGGTATCCGTTTTAAAGGTGGGCTTTATCCAGAACGTGTAGTATTCACGGCTGTTTATCTTTTGGTGGACTTTCATCGAACTCTCGACGCCTAATGGGCATTTCATGATTGGTCTAAATCTATCGGTCGCTCCATCTTCCATCGGATTGGTGAAAGCCGCATATGGTCTTACCATTACTTTAATGCAAGCATCTCCATTATCCGCGGAGAAGTCGCAGGCCGAACTGGATTGGATGTTGTCGATTTTGATGAATCCTAAACGGCCATCGACGAAGTCGACGTTCTCATCTAGCCATGCGGTATCCGGTTCTTGTCCTTTACCGAAACTCTCAGTTAAGTCTATTACCATAGCATTTTTAAAATAGACGGAACCGCTTTGGTCGGTTGAACTCTCTCCGATTCTAAAGGGTACGTTTAAGCTAGATGTAGGAGCAGTGATTATAGTCGATTTCCTAGTCCAGTTGGGCTCAATCCCGGAAGTTTCGACGCTGTAAGCAGGGTCATAAAAATAAGTCTTAAGCGCGATATCGCTCGTCTGGTAAAAGTCTATTGCGATGTAATATTGATGGCCTGCCACCATCGCTTCGACGTTTTGAGAGAGGTAACTGTTCGTTTTAATGTTACTGAACATGACTCCACCATTAGAAGAGGTGAAGCTAGTTCCACCTATTTTGTCCCAACTGGTATTGTTTAAATCGCTACTGACGGAGAATCCACTGTAGAGAAGCAAGTTTTCTAGGACAGTTCCTTCAGGCAATTCGGAGTTGTAGGAGTATACTTTGAGCGAACTCGTGACGTTATTTAGAGAGTCCGCAATATCTTCGTTAAATCTCTCTTGAATAGTTTTATTAGCTACGTAACCATTGATAAGCGCTGCTAGTACTGCAACAAATACTAAGAAAAAAGAATATATAAGCGATGTGGCGATAAATCCATCCTTTTTCATAATACCAACCCTATTCTTGAAATAAATTATATCACAGTTGTCAAGAAATGTAAAAGTTTTTAAAATCATTTAGGGATTGAGATTGCATCGTGTTTGACGTGTAAAAGTTTTTCGGCTTTTTCACTTCCCGGCTTGAGAAGAAACGAGTCGTACAATTCTTCTATCTCTTTGTTCATAAAAGGAAAAGCTACGTTGTTATGGGTGGCATCTAGTGCTTCTTTTCTTTTGATACGACGCATTTCGATGTCCTGTTTAGTTCCAAGAGGTTGTCCTCCACCTCCTACGCAACCTAAGTTGCAGTTCATGATTTCTATAAAGTCGTATTTATCCAAGTCGTTTAGAATAGTTTTTAAGTTTTTAATACCATAGACGACGGCGATGCTTATTATATAGTTGCCTATCTTATACGTCTTTTCTGTAACCGGTTCATCGACTTCGATGTGATAGGTACCATCTGCCGGGATTTTGTTCGTCAAAAGATAATGTACGGTACTGAGGGCCGATTCCATGACTCCTCCGCTTCTTCCAAAACCTAGACCTGCTTTGCTGCCACAACCCATCAATATATCCATCGCCTGTGGCTTAAGGGCATCTATATCGATAGAGCACTCTTTAATCATGAGAGCTAGTTCGCGTGTTGTGATGACGAAGTCGGTGTCGGTTCCTTTTATCTCATCTTTTTTAGCAGTACAAGGCGTTACGACGACGCTGATGATATCTTTTTCTATGCCCATCATCTCTTTAAAATAAGTCTTGATGAGAGAACTCATGATACCGATGGGACTTTTCGTCGTACTCAAGTTTGGCAGTAAATCGCGGTTGAACATTTTGGCATATTTGACCCAAGCTGGACAGCAACTCGTAAACATGGGTAAATTACTCCCCGTTTTAAGGCGATGAACGAGTTCGGTTGCCTCTTCCATGATGGTCGCGTCCGCGCCGAAGGTGACGTCGAAAATATAAGAAAAACCGAGTGTCTTTAGTATTGCTGGTAATGTGTCTTGCATGGAGATGCCGAGTTCTAGACCCAACTCTTCTCCTAAAGCGACGCGAACGGCAGGCGCTAAAGAGATTGTGACTACTTTTTCGGTATCTTTGATGAGGTTTAAGACGGTTTTATAGTCGTATTTTTCGCAGAGTGCTCCCATAGGGCAATTGAGCACGCACGTTCCACAGTTTATACAAGCTTGGGGGTGAAGTTTTTTTTCGATTCCTAGTGCATTTTCACAGACGCTCTTGCAGACACCACAATTTATGCATTTTTCATTTATCCTTTGAATACTTGTATTATCTGCAGTTATCATTACTCTTTTATCGT
>CAZXXI010000109.1:0-4511 GCA_964644815.1 uncultured Muribaculaceae bacterium | reverse complement strand
CTTACTATGCAAGCAATAAAAAGTATAGTTTTATAAAAAAGAAACTTTAAATGCATTATATATTCGAGAACCTACATTTCTTTTAGAAAAAGTACTAAGCGAAGATGAAAATGCTATGTAAACTTGGCTATTAAATTTTTATAACTCCTAAATAATGGATTGCAGTTTAGATAAAAAATAGAGTATAATGGAATCATTAGGAGGTTTTAAAAATGAAAGGTAAATTGATTGTAGTAGAGGGAACCGATTGTAGCGGCAAAGCTACTCATAGCAAGCTTTTAAAAGAGAGATTGACAAAAGAGGGATATGACGTATTCAGCATGTCTTTTCCGCGGTATGATACACCGACTGGAAAGATAGTAGGTGGTCCACTTTTAGGTAAGGATTACATATGTCCATCTTTTTTTGAAGATGCTTCTACAGTTCCAGCGAGAGTGGCAGGACTATATTATGCCGCTGATAGGTTGTGCCATGCCGATGAGATAAAAAAAGCCCTAGATGAAGGTAAGATAGTCCTCTTGGATAGATACGTAGAATCGAATATGGCTCACCAAGGTGGAAAACTGGCAACGGTGGAAGAGAGAAGTAAACTGTTCGAGTTTTATGACCAATTGGAGTACGGTTTATTAGAACTTCCTCGACCAGATGGAGTAATCATTTTACACATGCCGTACGAGATGGCGATTTCTCTTAGAGATAAGAGAGATGAGAAACCGGATGACGTCGAGAAGAGTGCTATCTATTTAAAGAATTCGGAAGCGACTTATTTAGAGTTAGTCGAAATGTTTGGCTATAAGTATGTTCCATGTTCAGAAAATGGAGAAATAAGTTCTATCGAAGATATAGCAGAGAACGTATACTCGGTGGCAGAGGGAATTATAAATCCCGCTAAAAAGATGAATATGAAAAAAGGTGAATAACGATATATGGCAGAAAAGTTAGTAAACGCTATAATGGGGGTATTTGGAGGATTGGTAGCGACGACGGCGAGTAAATACATCTTCGTATTTTTCTTGTCTTTGTTGCCTATTCTAGAGCTTCGAGGAGGTCTCATCGCTGCGTCACTATTGGGATTGCCACCATTAAATGCTTTTTTGTTATGTTTAGTTGCGAACATCTTGATAATACCATTTGTGCTTTTCTTGATGGAAACTATATTGAATCTTTTATCAAAAATAAGTTTCTTGAAGAAAATTATCGACTGGTGGAAGAACAAAGCTATAAGCAAGAAAGAGACGATAGAGAAATATGGCTATTTAGGAATCTTAATCTTCGTGGCCGTACCACTTCCCGGAAGTGGAGCTTGGACGGGCTGTTTAATCGCGGTCCTTCTGGGGCTCGATAAGAAGAAGAGTTTTATCGCAGCACTTTTGGGCGTTTTAATCGCAGGAATTATAATGATGATTTTCTCATATGGAATTTTGAAAGGAATAATCGGATAAATGGAAAACAAAAAAGATATTTGTAAAACCATCTTTCGAGAGTATGATGTGCGTGGAGAATATGGAACGCAGTTGGACGAGGATAGCGCTTATACCATCGGTAAAGCATTCGGTACAAAATTACTCGCATCCGGACGAACGATCTGTGTCGTGGGACACGACAATCGTCTAAGTGCCACGACGCTTACGAGGGCACTTTTAGAAGGCATTCTCTCGACCGGAGTAAACGTCAAATATTTGGGATTGGTGACGACGCCTATGTACTATTTTGCATGTTTGCATTTGAAGATAGATGCAGGTGTCATGGTTACAGCTAGTCACAATCCTGTGAACGATAATGGATTCAAGATAGCCCTTTCCGATTATAACAATGCCTGTGGCTCCCTCATTATGGAATTATATGAAAGTTGTATTCGAGGGGAGTTTACCGAAGGCAGTGGAATGGTAGAGAGAGTCGATATAAAAGACGATTACGTAAAAAGAGTTCTTGCCGATATAAAGTTAGATAAGAGATTGAAAGTAGTGGTCGATCCTGCCAATGCCTCGTCGACGGTCGTCGTGAAAGACATTTTCGATAAGCTAAATGCAGAAGTAGTGTATATAAACGACGTATCCGACGGCTCCTTTCCAAACCACCATCCGGACCCAAGCGTGGAAACAAATATGGAACAGCTAAAGATGAAAGTACTGGAAGTCGGAGCGGACTTGGGTATCGGTCTAGATGGCGATGCCGATAGAGTGGGCATCATAGACGAATTGGGTAACTTCATAGCAGCAGATAAACTCATGGCCATAATTTGGGATGATTTGATGCCAAAGGTCGATAATAAGACGGCTCTCTTTGACGTCAAGTGTTCGAAGATGTTGGAAGATGAGATTTTGAGGTTGGGAGGAACGCCTTTCATATATAGGACGGGCAATTCTTACTTGAAGAACAAAATAAAAGAGATGGATTTGGCCTTCGGCGGTGAACTCTCAGGACACCTCTTTTTCCGCGATAGATGGGACGGATTCGACGATGGGATATACGCCGGGATTAGACTCATGGAAATAATGGCAAGTGGAGATAAACCTTTATCAGAACTATACAGCCACTTCAGTAAATACCATAGTACTCCCGAGTTAAAAGTGAAGACGACGGAAGAGAAAAAAGTGAAAATAGTCGAAGAAGTTAAAAAGTATTGCGAAAAGCGGAATCTGGATATGCTCACAGTGGATGGCGTGCGAGTCAAGTATGAAGATGGTTGGGCACTCGTAAGAGCTTCTAATACAGGTCCCAATTTGACACTGCGATTTGAGGCCAAGACGCAAGAAAGATTAGATGCCATCGAAAGCGAATATATGGCATTGATAGATAAATTGAATGAAGAATAAAAGACGACTTTTATTCTTTTTTGATGGACGGATGAATATAATGGATTAGGTGAATGAGATGGACAATTTAGAAGCAGAAAAGATGAGAATTAAAAAGAGAAGACAGGAGGCCATTTCGAATAGAAGTGGAAAGACTTCTTCGAAAGAGATTCCCATAACGAAAGATAAAGTAAACAACTTAATCGCTAGAATGATAATCGCCGTCATCATATTTTTCGCGGGAATAATCATATGTAACACTTGGGATGATGGCAAAACATTTTTTCAAGATAAAATAATGGGGCAAAATATGTCCTTCTCTAAAGTGGCGAATCTCTATAATAAATATCTCGGAAACATCATTCCCTTTGAAGATTTAGTTAAAAACGATAAAACTGTATTTAATGAAAAACTTTCTTATGAAAAATTGGACAATTATAAAGATGGGTTTGAACTGACAGTTAAAAACGATTACTTAGTACCCGTTATAAGAGATGGAATAATAGTCTTCATAGGAGAAAAAGAAGGGTTAGGGAATACTGTCATCATCCAGGGGTCGGATGAAATCGATTATTGGTACTCCAACGTCGAGAATTTGACGGGGACTCTTTATGATTATGTCAAAAAGGGCAGCAATCTCGGAACAACTAAAGGTGATAAATTATATTTAACTTTTAAAAAAGGGGATGAGAATTTGGATTTCAATGAGGTTATCGAGTAAAATTAAATTACATCCCTTGACGATTGGGCTTTTCTTACTCGGATGCATGACGGGATATATCAAATATTTGCTTGCCATATTCGCATTAGTCTTTATCCATGAAATGGGTCATGTCACAATGGCTCTCTTTTTTAAACGAAAAGTTACATCGGTCACTCTTTTGCCATTTGGTGGACTTACGAAAATGGATGCCAAAGTGAGCGAAAACATTTTCGAAGATTTACTCATCGCCGAAGGCGGAATACTGTTTCAAACAGTGCTAGGATTTTTATTGCTGTTTTTAAAGAAAGATGGATTACTGGAGAGCGATATGTTTAACTTTCTAAATTCATATAACACTATCATAATCCTTTTTAATCTCTTGCCAATATGTCCTTTAGATGGCTATAAGATGTGTAAATATGTGAGTGAACTATTCATGCCATATAGAATAACTTTTGGAGTATCTTTAATAATAGGTTATATCATTTTAATATGCCTTATAATTTTAAATCTCGAAGTTTTTTATAACAATTTTTTCATATTTAGCTTTCTAATCTTTATGGGCATCGAAGAGTATAGAACGCGAAAATATCTTTTGAATAGATTTTACTTAGAGAGATGGCAATATGAATTCGAGTATAAAAGAAAAGATATCGAGTGTTTAAAGAATGCGTATAAAAATAGAATCAACTATATAGATGGTATTCATGAGAAGAAAGTACTCGATAAAATATATGGTAAACAGGGTTGAACTACATATTTACGCACGATGAGTATTAAAGTCTTTATTTTTTTAATAATTTAAACTATAATTATACTAGGTGGTTATGAGATGAAAAAGAGAATAGTGAGTGCAATTATAATGTTCTTAATATGTGTTCCACTCATATTTATAGGAGGTTTACCCCTTAGAATCGGCATCGGCGTATTAGCGATATTTGCCTATAAGGAAGTTATCGAACTCAAGGGAATGAAGAATTATCCGTTGCCCGTAGTAATCATTGGACTCATGG
>CAZXXI010000108.1:0-4513 GCA_964644815.1 uncultured Muribaculaceae bacterium | reverse complement strand
CGGTCTAGAGATTCAATTTACGTTTACAATGGCTTCTCCGGCATTTCCTGCTTTATCCACAAACTCAAATGTAAATTCTCCATTCTTTACAAACGTATACGTGTCACTGCCTCCATTATTAGTGACGGTTACTTCTTCACTCGGTTTTAAAGTTGCAATAACTTCACCCTCTGTCAAATTTGTCGTATTAAATTCGAACTCGGCAGTAGGAGCAATGGTATCAATCCAATCCACTTTGATAGTCTTAGTACCGATATTTCCTAGTTCATCTTGGAATTTAAGTTCTATAGTATCGTTTTCTAAGAAAGTAATCGTCTTACTCTTATCGATCGGACTCTCTGTAATAGCTACATCGTTCGACAATATCGTTATATTATCTTTATCGAATGTAAGGGTGGCTACTACATTTTCATTTGTCGCTTCGGTAGTGTTGAATTTTACTGCAGCCGTCGGCGCTGTTTTATCTATCCAATCTACTTTTGCCGTCGCACTACCCTCGTTACCATTATTGTCGACAAATTTGAATGTAAATTCGCCATTCTTATCGAAGGTATAAGCAGTTTTATTATCATTATTCGTAACGGTTATAGCCCTCGTCGGATTGACTAATTCTGCTACAACACTTTTATTAGTTTTATTAGTAATGCTGTAATTTATTTCTGCTCTCGGTGTCGGTTCTGCTGTCGTATCTTCATATAGGGTTATCTCTCCTATCGTCAAAGAATTATAAGCAGATTTATGTACCGTCTTGCAATCGAATTTTACATATTTAGCTTGCAAAGACTCACTAAAGACGACTTGCTGAGCATTGTTATTTTTATCGGCAAATGTCTTTGATGCCGCCTTAGTCCAGTTCGTTCCATCCATGCTGACATATATATCGACGTCTTTAGCAAAACCATAAGGTATTCCACCGAGGGCTACCGAACTGCTATCGTGAGTATAATCTAGTGCCGTCACAAATCGCGGTTCTTGCAATTCGATGACTACATACGCAGGTATATATGCCGAATCGAGACTGCCGTGACTAGAACGCCAATAAGTTTTTGAGTTTCCATCGACGATATTTGCCTTGTTTCCACCATCTTTATTGGTTCCAGATACGGTTGGAACGCTTAAGAAATTGCTTTGAATGTACCTTTTATCTTCCGTACCAGCATTATCAGTAAATGTAAATGCTATTGGGTCGCTAGCTAAATTAGTACCACTCGAAATGGTTCTTACATATACTCTTTTATCGCCACTAAATAGTGGATTAGACGCTGCAAAAGAAGTCCACTCACCATTCGGATCTAACGTCCACTCCATCGTCGCATTAGTTCCATACATGCGGTCTTCATAATCGTTAACGACTATGCCTGTAGGTCTGGCTGCTTTATTTATATCGATTGTATAGATATTGGCTTCACTCATCGAAAGACCAGTAATGTGTACTTTGATATCGTTATTGATGTTAATGCTTTCAATCTCTTCTTGAGTCAACTGTACAAAATGTTCAAAGCTATCTTTCCACGTCTTGCCACCATCTAAACTATACGTCCAAGCAACCCCTGTACTTTGCAATTGTTTGGATAGCACAATCTTACCGGCATCTGTCCCATTAAATGAGAAGGTAGCAATTCTATTATCCACAACGCCCAATAGAGCATTAGCGATAACGGGGACCTCGGCATAATATATCGTATTTTTAGACGTAGCTTTTGTCGCCTTTCTAAGAGTACTATCTTGTATCATCATGAGCTTACTGCGATATTCTGGCGATGTAATTTTTGTACCGATTCTCTTCGTCAAATCGTACATAGGCAATGGATGATAAGTATATGTAGATGCTACTTTCTCCGCTAATTCGGTCAGCTCTTCTTCTGTTTTAGTATTGTCTGTAATATATAGATTTATGAGTCCTATCCAGGCATCCAAATGGATTTCTTCTTCTTTCAACGCATCGCGATATACTTGCTCTAATTTCTTTCGGTCATTTTTATAGACATCTTCTAAAAGCATAATCATTTGAGCGCGTTCATATTTATCGTACTCATTCTGAGCTTCTTGGGCTAGTAATAGATATGAACCCGTCGAAATATTTCCATTCGAAGTAGCATACCTGCTGCCCCAACCGTTATAGCCTCCACCTGTACTGATAGCCCAACCTGTCGGATATGCATTGTTCGACAAACGCCATGCGAAGTTTCCACCACCGGCATTATATAGATAGACATATGCCGCATGCCTAGGTTGCCCAACTACGCGAGCAGGATGTCCCCAAACGCCAAATAGATTTGCGGCCGTCTTAGATAATCCACCACAGACGGAGCCTTCTTCAAATACAATCCACAGTTTTGGCTTGCCAGCTTGATATGGAACATTATATTTCGATAAATTATATTTAGCGTCCCATTTAGCATAATTTGCTTGACTATAATATTGGGGCCTATAGTAGCCATAATTGAAAGTATAATCGATATAGGCATAAGGGTTAAAACGCGCAAGTGTAGCAGGTAGTTTGCTTTCCGAATAATCGTGTAACCACTCTATTTCCTCGTCGTCGATGTTCGTACCCATCACTCCGCGCATCTCATCGACAGTATAATTTTCAAACATGTAAGTATCTAAATCGCCATTTAAATGCATCTTTTTATATATTTCATAGCGAGTTACCGCATTGGATAGCTGATTTCCACCAATCCAAAGTCCCACATTAGCCGAATGGCTTAAAGATAGAGCCAGCATCATTTTTAAATATAAATCTTTATACTTTGTTCCTAAAGCTGTTTCCCCATCATTGTCCAAATCTTCTTTATGGGCGCGGTACAAATTGCTAAGAACTTGCATAGCCCTCTCATAACTACCACTAGGTTTTCCGCCTATAGTCCACAAGCGCAGAGCTTCCTCATCGTTTAAAAACCAATTTAATGCTTCATAATTGTTAACTGGGTCGCTATCCAAGAACGAGCGGAGCTGATATTGACCAAAATTTTTAATAAAGTTTCTTTGAAGAACGACGAGTTTCAAATCACCTGTAACAGGACCCGATTGATAGTTTTCCTTAATGATTTTGTCGTACTCTTCAACAGTCTTCATGATGTTGTCGGAGTATCCTTCTTTAACTAACTTGGCATCTCCCCATACGGCATGGTCGCTTGCGTTAGAACCGTTATCGTGTGCATAAAGTCTTATATAATTGGCGTCTCTAACATCTACTCTTACGTGAACGGCATTATCCGAGCCCTTTAATGCCACTGGTTCCTCCTCCGTACGCAAAGTCCAATTTTCTCCATCTTGCGATGTATAAATATAAAACTTTACGCCATTTCCAGCTTTAGATGTAGTATTAAGCCCATAATAAGTAGTAAAATAATCGTAATCGCTATAATTGCTGATATCGTATTCTACAGTAGAAGTCGCATGTGCCCAAATACCCTTTTTAACGACGACATTCGCTCCATCTATTTTCATCGTCAGTGCTGCATTATCGACCGTCTTATCCAATCCGATAGTTTTCCACCCTATTGCTGCTTTTAAATATGGAATGTCGGATAAATATACTACATCTGCATCTTCCTCCGTATTATAAGAGAGCACTTTCCCTATTTCAATTCTTCTATTATTTGTCGCATCAAAGCTGTAACTCGTACCTGCAATAATCATAAACACTATAATTAAACCAAAAGCAACCAATAAAAAATTTTTTCCTAAACTTTTATTTTTTTTCATTTATAACTCTCCTTCGATACTCACAAAACATCTATTGTTCCTATTCTCAATAAAATAATACCTTATAATCGCTTTTTTGTCAAAACTAACATTCCACAAAGAAACAAAAAACAAAGAGCTATTCTATTTGCCAATTTAAATAATTTTAAAAATTATATTTATTTCCATTTTTAGCGTATGAAGTACAGCATACAAAGGTGTCCACTAAAGACCTTAATCCATCAATTTAGAAAGTTTAATACCAAATCTACTATGACCTCTTTTTCTTTTGGATTAGACTCCGCGATGAAAAGAGTCAATGCAGCAAGCGTATTATTATCTATCAACTGCTTATTATCTTTATATAAAATATCGTAGTATTCTAAAAAATAAATAAATAGAGTTGCTGCAATGCGTTTGTTGCCATCGATAAAAACGTGATTTTTGACAATCATATACAAAAAATTAGCAGCTTTCTCTTCTATACTTATATAGACATCCTTGCCATCGTATGTCTGATATATGTTCCCTATTATAGACTTTAATCCACTATCTCTTTCTATTGCAAAAATGTCGCTTTCTTCATTAAACCGCAACTTTTTAATAATATCGATACAATCTTCATATGTAATCTGCTTATTATCCCTATTTCCCTTTGGTTTAGTTAAAGACCTATGGTCATAATCATCTAACAGATCTAAAGCCTTTGTATAGCTACCGATAACTCTTAATATTTCCTTAGCATCATCGTTCTCTAATCTATCTTCCATCCTATTGGCTATATCGATTAATTGAACTGTCTTTTCTAAATATTCCAACCTTT
>CAZXXI010000107.1:0-4641 GCA_964644815.1 uncultured Muribaculaceae bacterium | reverse complement strand
GTTCTTTTTTATTGACCGATAAAATAAAATTTTTTTAGGGGGAGTCATCCCATGAAGAGAAACACCGATAAATTATTAAAGATTTGTGTTATGGCATTAGCTAGTTTTGGTGCGATTATGATATATTCCGCTAGCAGCATATGGGCTGCTTATAAGTTTGGAAATGAGTATAAGTTTTTAATTTCGCAAGTTATCTTTTTAGTCGCAGGATATTTTATTATGTCTATGTTATCGAAGATAGATTATAAAATATACGAAAAGTATGCCAATAAAATAGTGTTATTGTGCTTAATACTTTTAGTGTTAGTCTTAATTCCTGGTATTGGGTCCGTGCGAAATGGAAGTAGAAGTTGGTTCGGCATAGGTGGTCTAGGCATTCAACCATCGGAAATGGCCAAAGTTGGTTTAATAATTTTTACAGCGAAGTATTTATCCAAAAATGAGAAAGAAATGCGTAGTATCAAAGATGGCATTCTGCCTATTATGGGAGTTATCCTTTTGTTTTTTGCTCTCATAATGTTAGAACCCGACTTCGGTACTGGAATGGTCATAACCGTAACACTAGTAGTCATGATATTCATAAGTGAAGCGAAGATATCTTTTTTCGTGGGCTGTGGAATAGTAGGCTTATTGGGCATTGTTGCTCTTATAATCGTTGCTCCTTATAGAATGGCTCGCATCGTATCTTTCTTGAATCCGTGGACCGACCCACTAGGAAGCGGATTTCAAATAATACAGAGCCTTTATGCTATAGGGCCGGGTGGACTTTTGGGAATGGGATTTATGAAGTCTAGGCAAAAATACTTTTATTTACCCGAACCGCAGACTGACTTCATATTTTCTATCATAAGTGAAGAATTTGGCTTTTTAGGGGTCTTAATCGTCTGTGCATCTTTCTTCTTTATATTTTACTCGTGTATTAAAATTTTTTTTAAGACAAAGGATTTATTTGGCAAATATTTAGTATTCGGCTTGTCTTTCGGTATCATATTGCAAGCAATTTTGAATCTGTCAGTCGTCGTCGGACTCGTTCCGGTTACAGGAGTTACTTTGCCTTTTCTCTCATATGGTGGCTCATCTTTGCTCGTAAGTATGGCAAGTATAGGAATTATTTTAAATGTCAGTAAAAAAGGATGATATGTTTTGAGTGAACAAAATTGACGTATACGTCAAAAAAAGTCAATGGATAAATTTGATTTTCCCAAAATGGTATTATAAATAAAAAAGTAGCTATGCTACTTAATAATCTCTATCTCTCAAGAAAGGAGGTAAATCGTAGTCGTCATCAGCAGAGGCAGCTCTTCTATCTTCTTTTGGAACATAGTCGCCTTCTTTATTGATGGCATCGTCGTCGAAACCAGTGGCGATTACGGTTACTATGACTTCGTCGTTTAGATTTTCATTGATGACAGCACCAAATATCGTATTGATATCCGTATTAGCTGCTTCTCTTACTACTTCGGCAGCGTATTCAGCTTCGAATAGAGTTAGCGATTTGCCACCAGTGATATTTATGATAGCGTCTGTCGCTCCTTCGATGCTAGTCTCCAAAAGAGGGCTGGATACGGCGTGTTTGGCGGCTTCTACTGCCCTATTCTCACCGACACCGAGGCCGATTCCGATTAGAGCGTTTCCGCGTTTCTCCATGACGGCTTTGACGTCAGCGAAGTCGAGGTTGACGAGTCCTGTAACAGCTATCAAATCGCTGATAGATTGGACACCTCTATGGAGGATGTTATCTACCTCTTTGAAAGCATCAGGTAATGGAGTCGATTTATCGATGATATCCCTTAGTCTATCGTTAGGTATGACTATCAAGGTATCGACATTTTTCTTGAGCTCTTCTATACCTTTTAGAGCTTGTTCCATGCGACGTTTTCCTTCGAAACGGAAAGGTTTCGTGACTATTCCAACAGTAAGTGCTCCTAAACTTTGAGCTATTTCGGCAATAACGGGAGCTCCACCTGTTCCTGTTCCTCCTCCCATTCCACATGTGACGAAGACCATATCTGCTCCTCTTAGTGCTTCTTCTATCTCACTTTTGCTCTCTAAAGCTGCTTCTTTACCAACTTCTGGTTTAGCTCCTGCACCTAAACCGTTTGTAATCGTTGCACCTATTTGTAATTTAATCGGCGCTTTACTGCTATTTAAAACTTGCAAATCGGTATTGGCGACGATAAAGTCTACTCCCTTTACTCCAGACTCAATCATTCTATTGACGGCGTTGCAACCACCGCCTCCGCAACCTATGACTTTTATCTTTGCAATTTGGTCCATTTCTAATCCGTTCATATATTTCATCTCCTAACTAATTGTCAAAAAAATATCCGAATACTCTACCTAAGAGCGATTCATTATTTGTACTAGCACTGTGTCCCATCATATTTATTTCGTTAAGGTCTCTTTCTTTGAAAATTGAAAAGTCCTTGCCTTTGAGTTCTAATCGTTCGTCGAAAAACTTAAGAGTTCCTATAGCGCTAGAAAACGAGTTGTCACGAGCTCCTATCAGATTCAGCCTTCCAATTTCAGCTATTTTGCCGAATTCATTATCCACCGCTAAGTTAAAATCTCGTAGCTCAGTTAGACCACCTGTAATAATTATATAACTTATTTCTTTTTTTGTTAAGACATTTATTTGTTTTTTTGCTAAATTTAGTATTTCTTGAATACGACTAGAAGCGATATCGCTGACGTCGAATTGGTTCATCTTGACCTCTTCACCATCGACGTTAGCTACTATTCTATACTCATTGGGGTTCGCTAGTCGCGTATTTCCTAGAACCAAATCCCAATAAATGGCTTCCGATTCCTTAGCATCGAGCCTGTTTATAAAGGCTATATCTTTGACGATATTTTTACCACCTAAGGTAAAATAACCGGTGTTCGTAATGATACCTCTATTGAATACAGAGATGGTGCTAGTCTCATGCCCTAGGTTGATTATTGCTCCGTTCGATTTGTTCGTGTCGCTCGTCTTATAAGTGTAATAATCGCTTACAGCGCTGGGAACTACGTCGATGACTTTTAGACCAGCTTTGTTGACGAGGTCGAGCATCGTTCCGACGTGTTCTTTGGGATTTGCTATTATGACGGCTTTGAGCCCTAAGTTTTCGCTCGTCTTACCGGTCGGCTGTTTTACTACTTTGTCGCCATCGATAGTAAATTCGACAGGAATTACGCCAGTCAAAACGTAGTCCTTAGGAACTTTCCCATCGGCACATTTATTCATGAGAGTTTGGACATCTTCGCCAGTTATGATGTGGTTTTCGCCTTTTATCTTTATTGCTGAAGCTACTTTGGCTAGTTTAGCGTCGACCATGTTAACAGTCAATATGCATTTGTCGATTTGGACACCTATCTTATTAGAGGCGTCACTTATGGCCCTTTCGATAGATTTGACAATTTCTTCTTCGTTTACTATGCTGCCTTTTTCTAAACCGGCAGAACTCACTTTAGAAGCACTCAAAATGTGAAGACGATTTTCGAAAATCTCGCCTATTACTAGTTTGACGCTGTCACTACCAATATCGATACTTGAAATTATTTTTCTCACATTGAACACTCCATTTTTTATTCACATCAATTATACTATAAATAGGTAACAATGTAAAATCTTTTTTGAGCGTACTAAAACGATAGGAAATCGAGAAAAAGAAAAAGTGTGCCTAAGCACACATCGATATCATTTTTTAAGTCTAATAGCGCCACGGCCACCGTTTTCTTGGTCGTAATTCTCTATTACTTCTTCGCCAATCGCTTGGATATCGATAAAAGTTGAGATTAGACAATTGGTCATCTTGCTATAAAGAGCGATAGCTTTCTCGGTTTGACCAGCTTTGATGTATTTGGCACAGCCTTTTAAGTAGATATTATATAAGTCTTCAGCTAAGCTTAAGCAGTTTTTAGATGCTGCGATGGCCTTAGCAAGAGCTGGACCCAAAGCATCGTATTTTAGCAATATGTCTTTATATAGTGGATTTGGATGCAAGACTTCCTTACGAAATTTTCTCAAAGTCATGAGAAGGTCGCAGTCGTCTTCCATGCCAAGGATGTTTACCACAACTGTCGTGATATAACAACCTACTGCTGTGTATTCTTTGCTAGCTTCTTGATATCGTTTGGAGTTCTTTATGGCAGCTTCGTCTTTATCCATATCTCTTCTAAATAGTTCTGTTTTTAATAAAGCAATCTTTATGCTTGCCATTATATCTTTTGGAGGACTTAGTGTTCATACACAAATTTTTAGTATTATGGCAAATTATAAAGTATCTTATAAAAATTTCTTAAAAGCTAGAATGATGCATGTTTTATTTTCTACTTTTATCTTGTTTCTTTTTGATATGATGTTTGGAATAATTTAAAAGGAGGTTTTTGGCCTCCCATCTTAATTTTGAATATTAATTACTGAAGAAATAGGAACAATATAGTTATTCTCATCTAAATGCATTAAAGTATCATAACAACAAATAATACCACCTGTACCAATCTTTTTACCAGTCTTTTCTAACTTTTTAAAATTTTTAATCATTGTTTTATTGGGGGAAGATGTCTTTTTAATTTCAAATGGATAGAGAGTATTGTTCTTATAGAAAATCAAATCTATTTCATTTTTTTCTTTATCACGATAATAAGATAAGTCTG
>CAZXXI010000106.1:0-4660 GCA_964644815.1 uncultured Muribaculaceae bacterium | reverse complement strand
GGACAGATTTCATTTTTCTCATCGAAAGGGTGCAAAATGGCACAAAAATAGAACAAATGTTCCACTTTTTACTAATTTTAGGAACGAATGTTTTTAAAACATAAATCATAGTAAAAATCAGAGTTTTAATCGATTATTTATTTTTTACTCTAGTAAGAGCGCCTAAAAATATGAGAATTGCAAGTTAGCAGTTCTTTTTTCTTTCGAAGATATGTGATAAAATATTTCTCATAGGAAGGTGCATAGAGTGAAAAAAATAAACAAGAAAACGATTTTGATAGTGCTGGGATGTTTATTTATCGTGGGAATAGCGTGTGTATTTGGAGTAAACCAGTATGTCATATCAACGAGCAAAGAAGGTATCATAGAAGAGAGTTTGGCTTATGACTTGGAGGATGTCGACTGCATCTTAGTCTTAGGAGCGTATGTCAAAAATGGCAGTCCTAGTCCCATGTTAGAAGATAGACTTAAAACAGGAATTACACTATATCAAAATGGAGCCGCACCTAAAATCATAGTGAGCGGAGACCATGGACGGGCGAACTATGACGAAGTAAATACGATGAAGAACTATATGATAGGAGATGATATTCCGAGCGAAGATATCTTCATGGATCACGCCGGGTTTTCGACATACGATAGCATATATAGAGCGAAAGAGGTTTTTGGAGTTAAAAAGATGATTATCGTCACTCAAGAGTATCACCTCTATAGATCGCTTTATATCGCTCGCAGTTTAGGGGTAGAGGCTTATGGTGTAAGAGCTATTCCTACTAAATATAAAGGACAATTAAAAAGAGAAGTAAGAGAAATACTTGCAAGAGATAAAGACGTCGTAAAGTGCATTTTTAAACCCACTTCTTTTATTACCGGTGAAAGCATACCGGTGTCGGGAAATGGAGATGTGACAAACGATAAAGATGCCAAAAGTATGCTAAAAATTTGGAACGCAACTGAAAGTTGGTAGTACTTGCCTAGACTATAAAATAAAATGATACTGTGAAAGGAGGATTAGTCTAATGAGATTTGGGGATAATTTAAAAAACTTGAGGACTAATAGAAAGATTTCGCAGGAGGATTTGGCAGAGAGAGTTGGAGTATCGAGGCAATCGGTGTCGAAGTGGGAATGTCACGAAAGCTATCCCGAGATGGATAATATATTAAAGCTCTGTAAGATTTTTGGTTGTAAATTGAACGACTTAGTTCACGAAGATTTAACCGACCTAGATTCATTAGGCGAAGATGTTAAAATGAGTGTAGTGAAGTTAAACAGAGATGAGCAAGTAAAGATGAAATTGTTATCAAAGATAATCTACGTATTAGCTAAAATAGGTAATATCGCAGTTACCGTCGGGATGGCAGCCGTTTTACTAACCATGATCATATTGGGTGTAGTCGGGTACAATTTAAAAATAGATGGCAACAAGTATACTTTAGGGGATACTTCGCTTATCGTCGAGAGGAATAGCAAAGAAATAGTTCTAATAGCTAATGGTGAGGAAACTCGTCGAACGGATAAAAATGAAGTAAATACGATTAATACAATTTTGGATTATGTAGAAGAACACAACATCGTCAAACTCATAATTGTCACAGAATTGGCGTTTGCAATACTTGTCGTCACATTGTATATATATAGAAGAATACTTATGTACTTGCACAGACTTTTCGTAAACTTAAATGAAGGTAATACGCCTTTTATGCCTGAAAATGCTGAATACTTGAAAAAGATGGCAATTCTCATGATAGTGGCAACTATTTTACCGGATATTTCGGGAGCTTTAGCAGAAATAGTGTTCAAGATAGACTTGGGAATAGGCTTTGAAATGATGGACTTAATCTATATTTTGTTCCTATTCAGTTTAGTTTACATATTTAAATATGGTCAAGAAATACAAAAGGATTCCAAAGGCATCATGTATAGCGACGATTTAGAATAGATATTTCTATTCTTTTTCAATTGTGAAAAAATTTTCACTTTGTAAAAGTTGACAAATCTAAAAGAGTTACAATATAATTTAGATAGCAATTTTATTATGGGGTGATGAAGTGGATTCTTTAAAAGTCGGTTCTTTGATTAAAGAGCTTAGAAAAAGAGATGGGTTGAGTCAACAGCAGTTTGCCTCTAAGTATGGAGTTACTTATCAGGCAGTCTCGAAATGGGAAAATGGCAAAAATATTCCCGACTTGGCCATATTAAAACAGATATGCAGCGATTACGATGTCGATTTGAACGATTTATTGGAGGCAAGGGTTAGGCCTAAGAGAAAAGTAAATCTAGCATTAGTGGTGGCATCTATAGCTGTATTAATAATCGGCGGGGCAATCATCTTTAAGAGCGTGGTGGATAAAAAGAAAGATAATTTTGAGTTTAAAACTCTATCCTCTTCTTGCAGTGAGTTTACTCTCTATGGAAGCATCGCCTACAATGCCGATAAGACATCGATTTATATACCGAATGTGACCTATTGTGGTGGAGATGATGTGGAAAAGTATAAAGATATCCTATGCATACTTTACGAAAATGAAGGTAACACAAAAAGAGAAATTAGTAAATATACATATGATAAGAACGACGGAATAACGCTAGAAGAGTTTTTGAAAGAACTAAAATTTAATGTCGACAATTATGAAAAGACTTGTAAGACTTTTAAAGAGAATTCTTTAGAATTAGTCATCGAAGCCGTGTCTTTTAATGATAAAATGGTAACATACAGAATCCCACTTTCTTTGGACGAAAACTGTAAAAATTAGATTTCAACCCAAAGTTGAGATTGTTCAACTATCATTTTATTGCAAGAAAAGGCATTTTTTTCTATAATAGAAGCAGATACGGAGGAAATAGAATGAACAAAAAAAATATTGGAATAATCATAGGTGTAATAGTTATCTTAGCTCTTTTAATCGGTGGTTATTTTATTCTTAAGAATGGTGAAAAAGCTAGCGACGATGCAGTGAAGTTTGCTAAGGAATACAGCGAAGTTGGAGAGGACAATCTCTTCGTCTATAGGACGGCAGACGAGATAATCCAAATCATGGAGCACGGTACAGGAGTAGTATATTTAGGGTATCCCGAGTGTCCTTGGTGCCAGGCATATGTCAAATATTTAAACGAAGCAGCGAAAGAATCAGGCATAGAAAAGATATATTACTGCAATACTAAAGAGTTAAAAGAAAATGCGATGGATAAATACAATAAGTTAATCGAACTGTTACATGGACATCTACAGTATAAAGAAGAGGGACAGGAGTGGATATATGTTCCAAATGTATCATTCCACATAGATGGTAGAATAGTAGGGAATGATTATGAGACTTCCAAAGACACACACGGGTTGAAGAATCCAAAAGATTATTGGACGGATGAAGAAGTCAAAGAGTTAAAAGATAAGTTAAAAGGTTATATGGACGATGTGCGTTCAGCATTGAATGTATGTACAGATTGCAATAAGTAAGTCTTCTAAAGATTTACTTTTTTATGAGTGTGGTAATATTTTGATGGAAAGGATGAATAAAATGGAGAAAAAAACAGTATATTTCACGAAAGATATAAGTCCTGAGAGTTTGGTCAGAATATTTGAAAAATTAGGAGTAAACTTAAAGGGCAAAGTCGCCGTCAAGTTGCACTCGGGAGAAGAGGGCAATCAAAACTATATGAAACCGGAGTTCGTAAAAGATATAGTCGAACACTTAAAAAGTACGGTAGTCGAATGTAATACGGCATATGGAGGAGAGAGAGATACGACTGAAAAGCATATGAGGCTCATGGAGAATCACGGGTGGAGTAAGCATTTCGATGTCGACATTTTAGATAGCGATGCCGAGGAAGTTTTAGAAAACATAAATGGAGAAGTCATCAAAAAGAATTACGTCGGTGGCAAGATGAAGAATTACGACTCTATGTTGGTGCTATCGCATTTCAAAGGCCATCCAGCTGCAGGCTTTGGAGGAGCGATTAAGAATATCTCTATCGGTCTTGCTTCGAGTTATGGTAAGAGATATATCCACACAGGAGGAATGGAAAACGCTACGTTTGAAGACATGTTCAAAGTCGACCAAAATCTATTTTTGAAAGCGATGGCTGATGCCGCGAAGACGATAACAGATTACTATAAAGAAAACATAGTCTATATAAATGTCATGGTAAACATGTCTGTCGACTGCGATTGTTGTTATATAGCAGAGGACCCTTGTATGGCCGACATAGGTGTACTAGCATCACTCGACCCAGTAGCTTTAGACCAAGCATGTATCGATTTAGTCTACAATTCAAAGGACGAGGGAAGAGACCACTTAGTTGAAAGAATCGAATCTAGAAATGGACTTTTGACTATCGAAAGTGCCGAAAAGCAAGGAATCGGTTCGAGAGAGTATGAACTCGTTTCGATAGATTAAATAAATTGCATAAACTAGAAGAAAACCCTTGTCTTTGAAAAATAAGTATTATATACTTTATTTAGGAAGAGCGCATTGTACTTCAAAGATTTAATATCAGTTGGTCTCGCACGAAAGAACGAGAATGATTAGGCTAAGACTAAGCAAAGCACTGTTTTAAGTTTGTTATGCATAAAACGAACATCTCCATTACTAAAGTAATGTGAAAATTAAAAAAAATGATTTGAGGTAAAAACAAATGATTCCAAATATATGTGTGCTCTTT
>CAZXXI010000105.1:0-4761 GCA_964644815.1 uncultured Muribaculaceae bacterium | reverse complement strand
TATAAATGATCCCGGTCGAGAAATGTTAATCGCTTCCAGGTGGTGCGAGCTATAAATGATCCTGGTTGTAAATGTTGGAAACTTCGCTTAAGCGGTGGAGTTTCCTTTTTTCTTATGTTATAATAAAAACGGAGTGATTCTATGAAAGTTCAAACAGGATATCTATACCATATTAAGGATGAATTTTTTGATAAGGTTAATAACAACGGTCTCATGATAAATCACGAAAATGGCCACTCTAGATCATCATATCTTGCAATTAAAGATGATAACATTCTGTGGTTTATTCCTTTGAGTACTAAAGTAGATAAATATAAAGCCATTATAGAAAAGAAAGTAAAAAAATACGGTTCTTGTAGAACTATTTTAATTAAGAAGATTGCCGATCGTGAGCAAGCAATTCTGATTCAAAATACTTTTCCAACTTTAGAAAAATATATTTAAAGCAGCCATACTATAGATGGAAAATTAGTACGTATTTCAACAGCAGTGGAAAGAGAGATAATAGATGATTTTAAATACATGTTATCTTTAAAAGAAAAAGGATTGAACTTGTTTTTTGCTGATATAGATAGAATTAAAATCCAAATGGTAGAAGAGATTAATAGCTAGATAGCAACAATGCTCAAAAAACAATTTTTGTCAGCTAAATGAAGAGTCAATCATCTTTTTAATCTTAAGGAACCACTATATTTAAAAAGAAAATTAAGAAGGGTGAGGCCTAAACTTCACTCACGCTAGAGTATTTTTTATTTGCCACACTTAATATAATGTAGTATAATCTTCTGTGTAAAGAGGTGGCAAGATTTGAAAAAATTTTACAAAGAGAATAGAGTATTTGTAATTTTGATGGGGATTGCTTTGGTTTGTATTGCAATAATCATAGGGTTATTCGCAAGCTATGTCGTCAAGAGTACGACGAACGATAAATATGGAAACCGTTTAGACGGCATCAAAGACGTTCAAATAACTGATGAACGCATAAGTGAGATGGAAAGTACTATCTTAGAGAAGCCGAAAGTTCAAGACGTCAAAATCAGGTTACACGGTAAAATAATTTACTTCACTATCGACTTTGAAAACGAAGCTACCATCGAAGAGGCACAGAACGTCTCGATAAGTTGCTTAGAATTTTTCGAAGAAAACTACGCTAATTACTACGACTTGCAGTTTTTAATAACTAAATCTAAATTAGAAGAATCGGTCGTAAATTTCCCAATAATAGGATATAAAAAGGCAGGCGCGACGACTATATCGTGGTCGAATAATGCCAAAAAATAAGTGGTGAAACATGAAAAACAATACAAAGAAAATAATTATAATCGCAGCAATAGTGCTCGCCGTCATTCTGACGAGCTCAATCGTAATATTCAACTTACTAAAAGATAAAAATGCTTTTTCTGTTAACGAAAAAAAGTACATCATAAACAACAAATCGAACTTAATTTCGATAAATGTCGTCAACGATGCTAACGTCTTTGGACGCGATGGCAAAGGCGTATTTTACGACTACCTTGAAAGTTTTGAGAAAGAAGTAGGACTTTCCTTCAACATAGTCACTAACTCTGTGACTGCAAGTCCGACTGGCCTTTCGCTTACTAAGGGTAGCGTTCTTCCCAAAGAGGCAAAACTCTTTTATACCGACCATTACGTTTTAATAGGAAAGAATTATACGAGCGTCGCTGAACTCAAGGATATAACTTCGACAATCGGCTACATAAATAGTGATGAACAGGCTATCAAAGATTCTATTAGTAAATATTCTCTTACACTTAAAAACTACGAGAATAGAGAAGGGCTTCTTCAAGCTTTTGACGAGGGCGAAATATCTTATATCATCGTTCCCGAGCTAGAATATTTGGACGTCGTCTTATCGAACTTATATGCAATAGTCTATCACTTGAGCGACGCTAAAGACTACTACTATATGACGCCCAATGATAATGAAACCCTATCGTCTATAATGAAAAAATACTACAATACGTGGAGTTCTAAAAATCAAAAAGATTCTTTTAACAAAAACGAGTACGCTCTATTTACGAGTAGACTCAAGATAACCGAAAAAGAGTTGGATGTCATCAACAATAAAAAGTATAGATATGGCTTTATCGAAAACGGACCGTACGACATAAAGACGAGTGGAGTATACGGCGGTTTGGTCAGCAAATATGTCAAAGAGTTTTCAGAATTCAGCGGTATAACATTCGAATACGACGAATACAAGAAATACGACAAATTTACGCGTGCCATTTCGCGCGGCGAAGTAGACTTATTCCTAAACTACTATTCGTTCTCGACTAGCATGACCGTTATCGAGTCTCTCTATCAAGAAGAGGTAAGTTTCCTCATGAACAATGCCGATTCGCGCATCTTTAGAAGTCTAGCCTCTATTAGAGATGAAGTAATCTACGTCAAGGAAAACTCGAGTATAGCTACGTTCTTAAAGAATAACGGGATTGAAATTCAAACATATCGCTCCGACAAAGATCTCAAGAAAATCTTCAAGAATAACGGTATAGTAGCGATGAATTATGCCAATTACATGATATATAAAGAGGAAAACTCTAACATAAATGAGCGCTTTAGAGAATATACGCGCACTTCATTAAACTTCTATTCCAATAACGATACTATGTTTAATAGACTTTTCTCTTACTATATAAGTACTATCGACAAAAACGAAATACTCTATACAGGTATCGACAACTACAACAAAATGATAACATCTGGTTCTTTAATTTATAAAGTTACTAAGTATGCGGTTCTTCTGATATTGATTATCGGCCTAATCGTCTTAGCGTCTTATAAAATAGGAAAGAGAGTATTCGTAAGGAAGAAGATTAAACGTAGCGATAAGATGAAGTATATCGATTTGTTGACTTCGCTTAAAAACCGCAACTTCTTGTCCGAAAATATTCCGATTTGGAACCAAAATACTATCTATCCTCAAGCAGTCGTCGTGATTGACCTGAATAGTATCCAAGAACTAAACGACTCCTATGGTTATCTAGAAGGAGATAAGCAGATACAAGCCGCTGCGAATGCACTTATCAAGACTCAGCTCGACAACTCCGAACTCATGAGAACGGATGGTAACGAATTCACCGTCTACCTCGTCGGATATAGCGAAAAACAGATTATAAGCTATATCAAAAAGTTGAACAAAGAATTTAAAAATCTGCCTTATGACAAAGGTGCAGCTGTCGGCTTCAGCATCATAGAAGACGACGTCAAATTGATAGGGGACGCCATAAACGAAGCTACTGAAAAGATGAAAGAGAATAAAATGTTACAGCTAGGTGATAAAGATGGAGAGAAGATATAAGCGCATTCAATCTAGCATATTAGAGATATTGCAAAGACCGGATATGACTATCTTACCCGGTCAACTTGCTTTTTTCTTTATATTATCGCTAGTACCTACCATAACGATTTTGATGTATTTTGCCACATTCTTGTCGATTTCCATCGAAGATATATCCAACTACTTCAACATCGCTAAAGACTCAGCTATAATCGAACTTTTGACTCCTTACATAGGAAGCACGGAGTGGTCATTTAGTTTGTTCATAGTCATCATCGTCGGCATCTACATCGCCTCAAATGGAATGAACTCCATAATCTTAACTGCCAACAGTGTCTATGGCATTGAACAGAGTCCTTGGTTGGAAAGGCGAGTTAAATCGATTATCATGGTCCTCATTCTAATATTACTCTTATTGTTCATCCTTTTAGTCCCTGTCTTTGGAACATTCCTCTTGAGCTTAATTGAGAATATAACCGGTTTAGAGGGTCTATATAACATCTTAAATTTCTTAAAGACACCTTTTTCCTGGTTTATGATTTTCTTCTTCATCAAGATATTGTATACTATCGCTCCTGATAAACAGATTCCCAGTGCTTACGTCAATTTAGGAGCTCTCTTTACTTCGATAGGCTGGATGCTTGCGACGGAAGTATATCTATACTACGTCGGAAACTATGCCCATTATAACGTCTATTACAGTGGTCTATCCAACATAGCAGTATTGATGATTTGGATATACTTGCTATCGACTATCTTTGTAATAGGTATGGGTATCAACTTCAAAGAAGAACCATACGAAGAAGAAAGAACCCAACGGTTACTCCAAGAGAGAATTGCCAAAAAAAGCCAACATAAAAAAAGCGATAAGCAATAAAATAAGATATGTACACCCGAGTATTACTTAGTGTACACCTTCTTTGTTTCGATTACAAGGTGATACTCGTTATCACATCTTCCGTAATTGAAAAGTAGTACTTGAGACTCACCAAAATCCACTGGTGCGTCTTTTTATTGAAAATATATATAAAATGTAATATAATTCTAATCAAGAGAACCGGTTAGATTGCTAGCTGTGCTTCTCAATTTACTTGATACACACAACTAGAACTCAGTTCAAAGAAATTCTAGTCGTGTGCTTTTTTTATGACGGCTTTCACCGTATCTCTAATATTAAATACTAATTCCAAAGTTACCTTCAGTTTCATATATAACATCACTCTCTTCGCACCCCTGAGTAAAATTCAAAGAGAGAAACACATAACTAGTCTAACCAGTTCTAAACATCACTTTAACACATCTGTAAATAGCTGTCAAGTCAGTGTCAATAATGCATTTTTTGAAAAATAGAGGAACATTTTAGTTAAATTTAGCGACTCAAAATCCCAAGATTAAAGTCTTCAACAACTGGCGGTTGACAAGATTCGGGGGGGGGGTGCTACAATATTGATATAATA
>CAZXXI010000104.1:0-4787 GCA_964644815.1 uncultured Muribaculaceae bacterium | reverse complement strand
AGCTACAGGATTATCGATGGAAGTGCTAAAGGACTTGGAAGCAAAAATATTACAGAGTACGTGATAAACAAGTAAACTATACTGCAGATGCTAGTGAATTAATCGACAACATGATAGCCACGAAAAGTTCTAGTTCTAATGTAGTTGAAGCATATAAAGATTAAATACAAAAAATCGCTTATCTAACTTTTAAAATAAGCGATTTTTTAAACGACTATTAAAGTTTTATTTATAACTACAACTTATCTTTAACAATCGACTAATTTGGCCCTTCTGCCTCGGATATTATATCCCGGGAATAGACTCGTCCTAAAATTTTTAGCTTTTAAATGTGGCATTACATCTTTGACGATTTTTATATCTTTATACGAATTATAAAAAGTATTGACTATTAAATCGGCTAACTGTATGCCAAAATTCGTACTGGAGTCGTAATAAGTGACCTGAAAGTCGTAGTCATATAGACAAAACTCTGTCTTCAAATAAGTTTGTAAATCTTTTAAATCTCCTACTCTAATATTTCTATTGTCTACCGACACGACGAATTCTACTTTCTTCTCCTCTAAAAGAGGCATTATACAGTCCTCGAAGAGAAGTTTGACGGCATAATTAAAAAATATATTAGCCTTTAAAATTTCTTTCTTCATCGCCGCTTTTTCGAAAATCATGCTACAACCACAAAAGGAATCGATATCCTGGACACTTTTAAAAATTGTCGTCTTCTCTTGAACAGACAAATCATAAGATTTTAATTCTTTCTTTAAGTCGATATTCTTCTCCTCTTTGATGACCTTGTTAATCCTTTTATATATAGACGTTATCTTATTCTTATCTTGTTCGACGGCAAAATATCCCCCAACTGCGAAATACTTCGTCTTGCTATTTTTGTGTATTGAACCAGACTCATCGAGATAAACAAAAACTCTCACTTTCAAAACCTCCTCTATGCCATATTTAGCATTTGCTATTTTTCTTTTTTTGCAAATAAAAACACGAGTTTAAAACTCATGCTCTTCCACAGTAAGTACCATCGATAGTCGATACCGTTATCGTCTCACCATCGCTTATGAACAGTGGAACCTTTATAACTAAACCGTTTTCCAATGTCGCGTCTTTCATCGCATTATTGGTCGTATTTCCCTTTACAGCAGGCTCACAAGAAGCTACTTCGTAGTCGACTTTCTCTGGAATTTCGATACCGATTATCTCGCCTTCATATTCGGCAATCTGTATCTCTAAACCTTCTTTTAAATATTTAGCATTATCGCCGAGCGTATCTTTGGTAAGTTCCATCTGGTCGTAAGTTTCATTATTCATGAACACATATTTGTCTCCATCCGCATAAAGAAATTGAGATTTTGACTTATTTACGTGTGCCTTCTCGATTTTGATGTTTGTATTATAAGTATCAACAGTAATACTTCCTGTACGCAAGTTTTTCAACTTCATCTTTACGAAAGGAGATCCTTTACCTGGTTTGACGTGTTGAAATTCGACGATTACGCACAACTTTCCATCGACAATGACGGTCATACCGTTTTTGATATCGTTGATATTGATTAACATTTTAAATCATCCTTTCTTAACCGTTTTTCTTTTCTTTAAATTCAGTATGTTTCCTACAATTAGGACAATGTTTATTTAGTAACATCTTGTCAACAGTATTTTTTTTATTTTTTTCTGTAGGACGGATTACGGTTCCACAAACTGAACATGCAAGACCGATAGGTGCTCTATTTTCGCCTTTTTTTGCCATGTTAAACTCCTCCTTTTTTACAAGTCACTAGTATTATAGCAAATATTTAGGATTTTTCAAATAAATACTTAACAATTTGTCTATTTACGCGTAAATTTAGGGGATATCGGTAAGAATATTCAGAACCTACTCTACCGATATTTGGAGTTAGAAGCACAATCGAGTACTCCGGATTTTCGTATGGAGCATACATGATAAACGCTGTACTTATAGTAGAAGTGTCTATTTTGCCATCGCCATCTGCATCGACAAATGTCTCGCTCGTTCCCGTTTTTCCTGCTGAACTCACCGCCGTACTGTTATAACCTCGTCCCGTTCCACTCACCATGACCTGTCTAAATCCCTCTTGGATTCTCTTAATATATACGTCGTCTAAATCCACTTTATTCAAAACTTCTGGTTCACTTTCTAATATGATATTCTCTCCATTTACAATTTTTTTCATGAGCTTCGGAGCCAACCTCACCCCGTCGTTAGCAATAGTATTTATGTATTGCATGACTTCTATCGGCGTATACGTATCATATTGTCCTATCGTCAAATTTAAAAGTAAATCGTCAGCCACTCTACTTCCGATGATTCCGAGTCTCTCGCCCGGCAAGTCTATCCCCGTTTTACTACCCAATCCATAACTTCCAAACATAGTTCTATAGATGTCGAAGTGTTCTTTGGTCGCGTTTAGACGAGAATTCCACGTATAAAAGGGATTGGCTAACCTCGTCGCGATTAAAAACTGATAATAGTTCGAAGACCTCGCGAGTGCCCTTATGTCGTCGACATATCCAAGAGGTACGATACTGCACTTCTTAGGAACGTTATAAACTTTAATACACGAATCGTATACTTTTGCTCCCATCTTAATCAGATTTTTTTGATAACCAACCGATATCGACGCTCCTTTGACGATACTTCCAACTGTATAAGACGAGTGGATGATATTTGCTGATATATCGACGAACTCTTCATCTTTCAAAAGAAGCCCAACCGCTGCGACTATGCTTCCATCTTTGGGATTGCCGATGAGAGCATAAGAGTGATTATAAAATTCTGCGCTCTTCGTCTTCTTGGCAAGCCTCATTTCTTCTTTTAATATTTTCTCTACTTCTAAAGTCACGTCGATATCTATGGATAGATACACGTCGCTTCCCTGTTTCTCTTCTTCATATACGACTAATGACCCGTTTTCTAACTTATATACGGCATCTTTTCCTCTTAAATATTCGTCGTATTCGTATTCCAAAAAACTAACTCCCACCGTACTGTTGACATCGATGCCCTTTTTCCCATAATAATCTTTCAATTCGACGGGTACACTCTTTTGCACACTTCCTAAAAGTGTTCTCATCGTCTCCCCATATGGGTAGACTCTCTCCCAGGTGAGCTCTATTCTGACGCCAGGCAATTCTAGTTCATTTATCGCAACGACTTCTTCATCGCTTATCCCTTTCTTTAGTACTTTATCCTCGAAGTAGTAACCGTTCGTCAAAAGATAATATATATAGCTCTCATTCTTAAAGTCGTAATCAAAACTCTCTATCATTTCATCGGTTATGCGCTCATATTTCAAAGCATCCAAATCATCTTTTGTAAGCTTTCTCTTACTGTATAATTCTAACTCTTCTTTTGTTAGCAAATCTTTCCCATCGTTATGCGTTTTCAAATAATAAGTTTTTATCCTCTGTTTTGTAAAAAAGCTCTCGTCATATTTCATCACCGCAGCGAGTTTCTTTGCTATCTCTACTTCGCTCATACCGATTTTATTCCATGTCGAATTGTATATAATAGTATTAGTTCCCTTATTATCGACGAGCACCTTCCCATTGACATCTAAAATTCTTCCTCTCGGAGCCGATGCCAATGTTACATAGCTACTCGTCATACTTTCATACTTCTTCAAATAGTCATCCCTTTTTACCACAGCCAAATCTACTATGCGATAAATACACAGCAATAAAAAGAAAACTAACACTATTTTAATCGTCACATTGCTCTTTTTCATAAACCATCAATCTTATTATGGGCAAAAAAAAGGATAAATAATCATATAATATATTGGTGATAAAATATGTTTCAATTGATTAAAAATTATATTTCTAAAATGACACCTATGGATATCGATAACTTCGCTAAAAAGAATGGCATCTATTTGAGTGACCAAGAGCTCGACTTCACTTTTCGTTTTGTCAAAAAGAACTACGAAGCCCTCTATGCCAATCCCTATCTCGACCTGACCAAATACAAAAGTCACTATAGCGATGAGAACTTCGACAAGATGATGAAGTTGATAAACGAATATAGAGCTAAATATTTAGGCAAATAAAAGAAGCTGTTATGAACTAAATCTTCATACAACTTCTTTTTTAAATTAATAATTAGGTATTATAGTTGCTTTAAAACCATAGTAATTATTCCCAGAACTATCAGTCCTAAACGTAATTCTAAGAGTATCACCTAGTATTTCTATAGTCTCAGTAGTAAGAGTCTTTCCTCCATACTTGCCATATTGTGTATTATCTTTATCATAAAGATAAATATAGTCGTAAGAAGTTCCTTCTGTCTGATATTCTAAAGTCACTGTTAGTGAAGTCGCTCCTTCAAAAGTCTTATTTAAATACTCTTGGTTATTGAGGCTGTTTGGATATGGATTGTGTTCTGACTCTACAACAGTAACGTCTATTAATGTAATATCACTTATTGTAACATTTGAGGAAGGCATTTTAAACGTGTTACCCTTTATCAATGTACCATTCATTTTGAATGATGTAATCGCTTTATTTGTATCAGTTGGTGTAAGCATTATTTGCACCAAATCATATGCTTCGGTATAATCCACCGTAGCGTCTGTACTATTTAGCGTTATAGTATATTTAGGAATAGAAGAACCTGCTTTTACAACATTGGAATTTGCACTTTTTGTAGCAACCATCTGATCTACCAAAGAACTTGCATCTTCTGTATATTTAATAGTTATTTTTCCTCCAGAAGTTGCTGCATCGGTAAACATATTAGCGTAAGAAGTACACTTAGTTCC
>CAZXXI010000103.1:0-4888 GCA_964644815.1 uncultured Muribaculaceae bacterium | reverse complement strand
TTGAGCAAGAAGAGGACATAGTCCTTGTTATTCTTATCCCGGAGTATTTTGGTGATAAATTTATCGCTTACAAAGAACGGTTCCTTGTCTTCCTCTTTTCTTCTTTTTACGTAATTCATTTTTGTCATAATAGTGTGATTTTCCTTTCAATTTCTGAAGCACTAGAATTGGCCAATTTTTTGTTCCTCTACTTATTATTATTCCGGACAAATTTCATTTTTCTCATCAAAAGTGCACAAAAAGTCATAAAAAGAGTAAAAACATACAATTCTTCGTCATTTTTAGAACATGTGTTCTAGAAACAATAGAGATATTTATTTAAAAAAAAACTTATCAATTTAGGATGGCAGATTATTTATATAAAATTTATTAAAACTCATTTAAAAGTTAGAACGTATTTGGTATAATTTTGTATATAGGAGAGTGGTGAAAATGAAATACTTAGAAACTTTGAACGATATGCAACTCACCGCGGTTAAACATTTAGAAGGACCATGCTTAGTCATGGCGGGTGCGGGTTCTGGTAAGACGAAAGTGCTCACTTCGCGAATAGCATATTTGATGGATAATGGTATAAGAGATTATAACATTTTAGCGATTACTTTTACGAATAAAGCCGCGAAAGAGATGAAAGAGCGCGTCGAAGGAATGGTAGGAGAGACGAGGGCCTTTATAGGAACTTTTCACTCTTTTGGTCTAAAAGTTATAAGAGAGAACTGTGAAGAGGTAGGTCTTTCTAAAAACTTTACTATAATCGATGCCGATGATCAGGTGAGCATAGTAAAGAAGATTTTGAAAGAGAAGAATCTCGATGCTAAAAAGTTCAGCCCTAATTACATCAAAAATAAGATAAGCTTTCTCAAAAATGAGATGGTCAGTTTAGAGGTGATGGCGAAGACGATGAAGTCTCCTATCGACCAAGTAGTCATCGAAGTGTATAAAGAGTATGAAAATACCTTATATAGGAGCAATGCCGTCGATTTCGACGATTTACTATTAAGACCGGTTAAACTATTCATGGAAAACGATGATGTATTAGACAGATACCAAGAACACTATCCATTTATATTGGTCGACGAATATCAGGATACCAATCCCGTTCAGTACAAGTTTACTAAGCTCCTTTCACAGAAATATAGAAATATATTTGTCGTGGGCGACATGAACCAATCCATATATGGATTTAGACAAGCCGACTACCGCAATATACTGAACTTTGAGAGAGACTTTGAAGATGTAGAAGTCATCAAACTGGAACAGAATTATAGAAGTACGCAAGTGATATTAGATGCCGCTAATAGCGTCATCAAGAACAATAAAGAGAAGAAAGATTTGAAGCTTTGGAGCGATAGAAAAGATGGAACACTTATCAATTACATGAGAGCATATGATGGAGCTCACGAAATAAAACTCGTAGTCGATGAAATAAATAAGTTGAGAGAAACGTATCCGGAGTATTCGAGCTTTGCCATTTTATATAGAACTAACGCCCAGTCTAGAATAATCGAGGAAGTTCTTTTGGGAGAGTCTATACCTTATAAAATATTCGGAGGTTTTTCTTATTTAAATCGCAAGGAAATAAGAGATTTGATTGCCTATTTGAAGTTTATCAACAATCCAGAAGATGAAGTGAGCATGCGCAGAATTATAAATACGCCCAAAAGAGGAATAGGAGAAGCTGCTGTCAACAAGATTGAAGCGGAGAGCATCATCGAAAATAAACCGCTTTTGGAGTGCATGACTTCCAAAAAAGAACTCGTCTTTAAAGAGATAATTTTAAGTATGAAAGAGTATTTGGAAGAGCATACTTTAACTGAGTTGGTCGACTTCGTCATCGATGCTTCGGGCATGCGCGAGATGTATGAAGCAGATAAAACTTTGGAAAGCGATATCAGACTGGACAACTTGATGGAATTCAAGAGTTTGACGAAAGCATATGAAGATAGAACCGGATTAGTCAATCTCAACGATTTCTTAGGAGAAATAGGGCTCATGAGCGATGCCGATAGAGATAATACGGCGAGTGACGCAGTTACTTTGATGACTCTACACAGTGCTAAAGGATTGGAGTTCGATGTCGTCTTCTTGGTAGGTATGGAGGAGGGACTCTTTCCACATGCAAATTCGATATGCGAAGAAGACGGCATGGACGAAGAGAGACGTCTTTGCTATGTCGGAATTACGAGAGCAAGGGATATTTTATATATAACGAATGCCAAAAGAAGGATGCTCTACGGTAAGGATTGCATCAATCCGCCGAGCAGATTTATAGACGAAATAGATGAGTCTTTGCTAAAAAAGAACACGCTTTCGACTGTGGTAGAGACGCCAAAGGCTAGCGAAGATTTTTACAAAAAAGAGGGAAACGATTTGAGACTGGGTGATTTGATAAACCATGAGGCGTTTGGACATGGAGTCATCGTCGCGATAGATGGCGATATCATCGATGTGGCTTTTAAAACGGGCGTGAAAAAGCTTAACAAAAATCACAAAAGCGTGACTAAACTTTAGGAGGATATTATGCAAGAGAGATATAATGAATTAATAGATATTTTAAAAAAAGCAAACGTAGAATACTATACTTTAGATAATCCGACTTTGACGGATAGAGAATACGACAATTTGATGGATGAGTTGTTGAAAATCGAAAGAGAGCATCCCGAACTTTTGAGGAGCGATTCTCCGAGCCAACAAATAGGCGGGGAAGTGATCAGCAAATTCCAAAAAGTACAACATGTGACCCCTCTTATGAGTATCGCAGACGTATTTAATGAAGGCGAATTAGTCGAGTGGGATAAAAAGATTCGCAAGGCTGTCGGCGAAGTGGAGTACGTCTGCGAGTTAAAAATCGACGGTCTATCGGTCAATTTGACTTATGAAAACGGCGTACTCGTGCGAGCAGCAACGAGGGGGAATGGAACTATAGGAGAAGATATCAGCCACAATGTCCGCACGATTAAAACTATTCCTAGAACTCTAAAGACGAACGATTCTTTGGAGATTCGTGGAGAGATATATATGCCTATCGCTTCTTTCGACGCTTTAAATGAAAAAAGGGAGCAGAACGGCGAACCACTTTTTCAAAATCCGCGCAATGCAGCAGCGGGAAGTATTAGGCAGTTGGATAGCAAAATTGCAGCGGAAAGAAAGTTGGATGCCTTCTTTTATCACGTCCCTAAGACGCAGTACAAAACGCATTATGAGTCTTTGGAATACTTGAAAGAAAACGGATTTCTGGTCAATCCGAATATAGAAAAAGTAAAAGATATAAATGGCGTTTTGAACTATATAGAGAAGTGGACGGAGTTAAGGGCAAGCCTGCCATACGATATCGATGGCATCGTCGTCAAGGTAAACGATTTGGAAAAACAAAGAGAACTCGGAGTAACGGCTAAGTATCCGAAGTGGGTCATCGCCTATAAGTTCCCGGCTCTAGAAGTGACAACTAAACTGACCGACGTCATCTTTACTGTCGGAAGAACTGGTCAAATCACTCCGAACGCGGTTTTAGACCCGGTTAGAATTATGGGTAGTACTGTCCGAAGAGCGACTTTGCACAACATGGATTTCATAAGGGAACGCGATTTGGAGATAGGAGATATCGTCGTCGTTAGAAAAGCGGGCGATGTCATACCGGAAGTCGTCAAAAACGTTCCCGAGCGCAGGGAGAAGACGCGAGTCATCGAGAAGATAGAGAACTGTCCTATATGTGGGACGAAATTGGTCGATTCGGCAAGTGGTATAGATTTATTATGTCCAAACGAAGAGTGCCCCGCTCGCAATATCGAGTCTTTGATACATTTCGTTTCGAGAAAAGCTATGAATATCATGGGATTGGGTGAAAGAATAATAGAAGACTTTTACAACATGCACATAATCGACGACTTTGTCAGCATTTATCACTTAAACGACCGCAAAGAAGAGTTGATGGAGTTAGAAGGATTCGGCGAAAAAAGCATCAATAACTTATTAGAAAACATCGAACAGTCGAAGAAGAACAGTTTAGAGAATTTGATATTCGCTTTGGGAATCAAAGGCATCGGAGAAAAGAATGCCAAGATTTTAGCTAAGAGATATGGTACGATGGAAGCACTCATGGAGGCGACAGAAGAAGAATTAAATAGCATCAACGATATCGGACCGATTTTAGCTGCTAGCATTGTCTCATATTTCGAAGATGAGACTAATAAGGACATAATCAAGCGTTTAAGTGAACTCGGAGTCAACATGAGTTATCAAGGGGCAACAGAGAGAATAAACGAAGCAATAACTAATAAAAAGTTCGTAATCACGGGTACGCTCGAAAAATATACGAGAGACGAGATAAAAGAGATTATTGAATTGTACGGAGGAAAAGCACAGGAGAGCGTATCTAAAAAGACGGATGCCCTTATTCTAGGAGAGAATCCCGGTAGTAAGTACGATAAAGCAGTAGAACTTGGAGTACCTATCTGGAATGAAGAAGTGCTTAAGAGTATGAGCGATATATTTACGAAATACGAATAGAGTGTTTCGAAGTAAAAATGAGAAATCGGGTAACTAGATTTCTTTTTTTGTAACGCGAAATGAGTTTACAAAAATCATAAGTTAAGTTATAATTTTACTATAATCGAAAGAAGGTTTTTCAGATGAAGAAGAACTTAAAATTACCTAAATTAAACCAAAACATCCCGAATAAAAACGCAGTTCGGGGGGGGGGTATCTAACATTAAGCGCTTAAGTAGAAAGAGCATTTTAACTGCTCTAATTTTGACAATTATACTCCTTGCAGGAACGATTACTTTTGCCTATTTTACAATTAACAGCGAAAATTTATCTCAGACGGCCAATCTAGCTACTGGTACGATGATACTGAAGTTCAAAGATAACGACAACGGTATAAGGGCTA
>CAZXXI010000102.1:0-4906 GCA_964644815.1 uncultured Muribaculaceae bacterium | reverse complement strand
TACTTATGTTTTTTTCAATTTTCTTACGTGTTGCATTTCGAACGAAAATTAAGCGTCGCGAACCTTTTTGACATTTAAACTATCTTATGCTAAACTGTTTGTAAATAAAGGAGTAGAATTTGATGAAACAGATGAAAATTCTTTATAAATTATTGAGCTTTTGTTTAATCATAGGTGTAATTTTGACATTCCAAAACAGCGATATAAAAAATGAATCCAAAACTATAAATGACAACCTAAACAAAAATGTCGACTTGAATGCCATGGCTAAAGTAATCCAAAACTTTCAAGCTAACGACCTTAGCATGCCTTTGGATACCTACTATGGAACGCTAACCGGCTATGTTGCAAACTGTCCACTCTGTACGGGCTACCTGAGTTGTAATAATCAAAACGTTCTCGATGGAACGACTACTTACCAAGACAATCAATATGGAAGCGTTAAAATAGTCGCCTCTTCGCGCAGCTTGCCATGCGGTTCAATAGTGAGATTTAAAAACAATACATTATCTTTAAACGGAGAGATAACTGCCATCGTCCTCGACCGCGGAGTAACTGGAACATCGCTAGACTTGCTCGTCGATTCAGTCGATACCGCACTCACCAAAGTCGGAAGTAAAAAGATAAATTATGACATTCTGAGATTTGGATGGACTCGCTAACTACGAGTTCTTTTTCTTTCCCATATTTTATGTTAAAATGTATTTGGTGATGTCCAAGTGACAAAATTTAATTTTAAAAAGAAATATGGCCAAAACTTTCTTAAAAATGAAGCGATTATAGACAAAATCGTATCTTCTATAAATCCAACTCCAGATGATTTGATAATAGAAATAGGACCAGGAGCCGGAGCTATAACCAAAAAATTAAAAATATATAATGCCCAAATCCTAGCCTTCGAAATCGACGAAGAGACCGAGAAGTATCTCGCACCTTTAGAGGATAACAAGACAAAAGTGATATATAAAGACTTCCTTTCCACCGACATAAAACAGGAGATAAAGAACTACCCGTACAAAAACTTATTTATCATAGGTAACTTGCCATACTACATAACGACCCCGATTATCGAGCACATCATCGACTCACAAATCGAAATAAAATCTCTAACGATTATGGTCCAAAAAGAGGTAGCAGACCGCTTATCTGCATCTTTAAAGACCAAAGATTACGGTTATATGACCGTTCTTCTCAATTATCAATTCGATATAACCCGCATAGTAGAAGTGGGTAAAGATAATTTCCAACCTAAACCTAAAGTGGACAGTTCGGTAATTCAGCTAACTCCTAAAACCAAAATAGAACTCGATTACCAAAAGTTCAAAAAGTTGCTTAAAGATTCCTTCCAGTTCAAACGCAAGACTATAGCAAACAATCTGTTTAGCTACGACAAAAAAGCTCTGTCGGATGTTCTAAAGATACACGGCTACAACCTGACAAATAGGGCAGAAGAAATAGATTTACAGACTTTCATCGATTTAGCCCGCAATTTATGATACCATTTTGATTGAATTGTCCCTTGAAATAATTTATAATATAACTAGCAAACGATAAAGGAGTACATATGAAAAGATTTAAAAAGTTTAACCATATTAAAGAAAACACCGCCGAAGAGATTTCGACGCTTTACGAAATGCTCGGTATAAATAAAAAAGGGAAAGAGATTTCTGAAGAAGCCTTTTTGCATATCGATAGAATAGCCGAGCTACTCACCTGGAATGCCGAAATTGAAGCTATAGAAGAAGGGAAAGAGAGTGGGCATACATTGAGAGTTGCCTATTTAGCGAAAAGAATTGCTGACGAATTAGGCCTCAACGAAGATAAGACAAAAGACATCTATTTTGCGGCATTATTTCACGATATTGGAAAACACCTCATACCTAAAAAAATCTTAGGCAAGCCGGGTCCCCTTACGACCGAAGAGTACGAGATAGTTAAAACCCATACCGTTCTCGCAGAAGACTTGGTTAAAGATATATGCAATAAAAATGTAATCGAAATAATCAGGGGCCATCACGAAAGGATGGACGGAAGCGGCTACCCAGATGGAATCGTACCTTCGAACATCGGTATCCGCATCTTAGGTCTCGTCGACTCCTACGATGCAATGACTTCTAATAGGGTATATAGCAGTTCCAAAACTAAAGACATCGCCTTTCAAGAATTGAAAAGATGTACTATACCGAAAGAAGAGGGAGGTTTTGGTTATCTCTACGATGCTCGTCTCGTCGAAATATTAGAGGATATCGAAGACGCTTATTGATGCTTTCACAAGAAAAAGAGTGTACTTTAAACACTCTTTTTTAACGCAATTCCTTAAGTATATCTCCCGTTTTACTAGGTCTATAAGTCAGAACCATGTCGGTGTCTTTAGATTTTTTATAGTCCTCTTCATCTGGAGGAAACTTGCTATCGACTAAATCGACTTGGAAAAATTCGTTGTTAAAGAGCCAATCGTGGGATATCTGAAGGTCCCGGTTTGGTCTATAGGTCACAAGAATAGTTCCATCTTCCTTTAAGGATGGCATCACTTGGCTCATGATATCTTGTACAACTTCCCGTTCAACAGTATTTTCAGAAACAAACATATACCTACGAACCCTGTCACTAATTATAGACTCGATAATATTAGAAAGATAGATTATATCATACTTAGATGCTAGTTTTTCTTTTAAAGCTAAAATATCGCTTTCGATAAAGTTTGGATATTCTCTCGTCCTGAGCATAGCCTGTAATTTATAATACTCGGCTTCATCGATATAAAAAGGCATACCTTTTTCTATGTTTTCAGTCTTACTGGAATCGTGTTCAAAGCTTATCAAGTAATAATAACCGCGTTTCCTAGCCTCAAACATCACTTTATCCCAATAATAAGCAATATCTTTCGGTAAAACATTAAGCAATCTCTTTAAAGTTTTCAAACTCCAGAAAGATTGTTTAACTTCATCAAAATCGTCTAACGGAATCAAGAAATCTACATATTCATGATAATCAAGAACGGCGTTAGCGGCAATTTTCAAAAAAATTATAGGATAAGTCAATCTATATATATCGAATAAATCGACTTCTCTAGCTCCATAATAGACAGCTCCTAAGTATTGGTCTCCTGAAGCTGCTGTTACCAACATCTTTTTATCTTTATATCCAATAATATCGTTTATGCCACTTTGATTTTCAGTAGTATAAAGAAAACATGAACAATGCTTCTTAAAACCATAAGGATATTCGTCCATGCGAAGAATTTTTTTCGCGCCTTTAACATCGTCTTTTATCTCACCACTAATGCCTTTATTCATACTAAAACTGTAAAACATATAAAATCTCCCCCTTTTTCATAAGTGGTCGTATTATATCTTTTAATGCCCGACTTGTCAATTTAAACAATCATTGTAAGTTCGATTTAGCATCCTCTTTATTATGATGTTTAACCAGCGCAAGATGACATATAGCAATAGCTACGCCTGCTATAACTGTAGAAATTATACTTTTAATAAATGCGCACGATTTTAAACTCTCTACAAAATTTCATAAGAACCGGACTCCATCAATAGACGAAAAGCAGAAACATAGAAAGTCATAAAGAAAAAAGCAAAAATCCAAAATACTATAAACCCAATAATCTCTAAAACAAGTGTAACTAACCAACATTGTCCTTTATTCATATTCTATCTCCTTCTAAAAACATATCACCTATATTTTACTTTTCTAATATAGATTATAATTCAAAAAAAGTTTTAAATCTACCCGCTGACACATATACTTTACTGGTGATTGAATGGAAATCCAAAAAAGTGATTATGTAACTAGAATCAGTTATAATCACGACACGATATTTAAAGTATTAAATATAAAAGATGGCATCTATTATCTCAAAGGTGTCGACGTTCGTCTATATGCCGACGCACCCGCCGACGATTTAAAAAAAGTTATCACCGAAGAAGAAAGAGAAGATTATACGAAGAGAGTAGAAGATAAACTTCTTTTAGACCGCGATAACTATTTTTATCTCCCCGGTCGCATCTTGCACTTCGACGGTGACAAAGAGTACTTGAATAGATGTCTAGAGTTTTATAAAAAGACGGGCGTATTAGCCATCGGCAAAAACATAAAAGAAATCGAACTGCCGAAGTGCATAGATAAATATCTCCGCGAAATCAAGCCCGACATCGTCATCATAACTGGGCACGACGCCTACTATAAGAAAAAGGGCGACGAACACGACTCGAAGAATTACCAAAACTCTTTAAACTTTATAAAAAGCGTAGCCGTAGCCCGCAACTATGAAAGCAGTCACGAGAAATTAATCATCATAGCTGGGGCTTGCCAGAGCAACTATGAAGAACTCATAAAAGCAGGAGCTAACTATGCATCGAGTCCCAAAAGAGTAAACATCCATGCTTTAGACCCGGCGATAATTGCCGTAACTGTGGCACTTACCAAACGCAACGAAGAGATAAATCTCATAGAACTTTTAGACCGTACCAAATATGGTCGCGATGGAATGGGGGGAATAATGGGTAACGGCGTAATGTACGTCGGCTATCCTCGACAATGAATCCAAATATAATAAAGCAAAAACTGCTTCCTCACCAAGGAGAAAAAGTATTAGTTAAGCTTTTTGGTATGCGCGGTAAGACCGACAAATTTATAGGAATCCTAAAAGATTTCTACCCGCAAATATTCACCATCGACGTCGATGGCCAAACTCGTAGCTTTAGTTATACCGAGCTTATCAACGGAGATGTCGTATTGAGTTTCATTTAGATGATAAAAGATTTAAGACACACACTGAAGTAATTCAAACCTGTATATATTTGTCATCCTCGGATAGTTCAACGCTCCGCTATTGTCCAAAATGTATTTATTTCTTGCTTTTTTCTCACAATTGATATAAAATTAAGTTAGT
>CAZXXI010000101.1:0-4946 GCA_964644815.1 uncultured Muribaculaceae bacterium | reverse complement strand
TAGAAAAGTTGCACATCAATCCTAAAGATTTGAGTACTCTAGACAAGGGATTCGATACATTAAAACGCGACCTAAAAGAGTTGCAGAAAGTAATATCCAAAATGGAACCGCACATTTAACTAAAGTCTTTCAAAGACTTTTTTATATGCTCGCTTTTAGAACACATGCTCTAAAAATGACGAAGAATTGTATGTTTTTTCTCTTTTTGTGACATTTTGTACACTTTCGATGAGAAAAATGAAATTTGTCCGGTATAATAATAAGTAGAGGGTGATAGAAAGAAGGAATTGATGAAGAAGATATTTTTTGTCATAATGTGTCTAATTGTCACAGATGTTTACGCTGCATCTTACACAGATTATACATTTGAAGGTTACACATATGAAGAAAGAGAAAATACTGATACTTACAAATATGAAAAGATTAAATTGAACAAGTTTTACAAATTGATAGAGACCGACTCTGCTTATTTAGAAAAAGATAAAGATGGAATTTATGACGCGTGTGATTCAACGGATACTAAAAACGAAACAGTTTACACTCGCTCTTTGCCCGAAAATGTCAAAGGTTCAGCTTTTATATTGAGCAAATATGATGGCAACCCGTTCATAACGAAAATACTTTTAAACAGCATCGAACACTACTCCAATCAAAAACTGCAAGAAATTGATGTTTACAATGGAGATACCAAAGTCGACATTTCTATACCGAATTATGACTTTTTGACAGATGGGTTAAAAGAAGCACATAACCTCAAAAGTAAAGAAATAGAAATAGTCCTCCCATACCCGATAAGATTGAACGATTTAAAGACTACCATTTACTATGACGAACCTTTTTATCTAACTCATGGTGTATTTGACGAAAGCGGTAATTCCATAACGCGCAATTACAGCTCTTTGAATACTATGACTGATAATACGACCTTTTACAGCTTGAATCTAGACGAATATGAAAATTTTATAGAAAAATATAGCTTTCCAAACGGTAAAACGAATTACTATTATACTTATGATAAAATATTGTATCGCTACTACAACGTCGAACGACTTTACCATGATACTCTAGAGTTAGACTATTTGGATGGATATGTTTACGACGAAGAAGAGAGTATAGTAGCGTATAAAATATATAAAAGAGAACTCATCGCCGAAGAAACTCCTATCGTCGACAAAGAAATTCCCACACAAACCGCTACTCCTAATGAGATACCTACCGAAAATGCCGACCAAGAAGCCACAAAAAAGCCTATTTCAGTTACACCATCATCTCCGACAAACATTCCTACTAAAATAGAGAAAAAACACATAATTACTCCAGTCGAATATGAAAGTAAAAATGAAACTGGGGCGATGATAACCGACGACATGATAGAAAAACAGACAAATTCAAAAGTTCTGGCCCCTAATGAGGAATCGTGTGAAACCGTCTATCTCATCGATGGTAAACATGTCATCGTCATCGCTATTCTGATATTTTTAGCGATACTGCTACGTGCACTGTACAGACTTTATGTAAACGACAAAAATTAAATTGACTTTTAATGTCGAAACGATTTAAAATCTTTCCCTCTTAAACTATATTTTTAGTCGAGAAAGGAAAGATTTTATTATGCCACAAGAAGTCATTGAAAATAACGAAGGACTCATATATAGTCTTTCGAATAGATTTTACGGAGTAGAAAAAGAAGACCTCATCCAAGCTGGATACCTTGGCTTACTAAAAGCCTATAGAAACTTTGACGAAAACAGAAACGTCAAGTTTTCGACCTATGCCTACGGTTTTATCTATGGTGAGATGTATGAAACGGCAACCGGCAACCGGCCGATAAAGATAAATAAAGGTGAGATGAAACTCTATAAGGGAGTATTAAAAACTAAAGAGCTTTTGGAAAGCAAATATAATCGACCGGTCTCATACGAAGAGACTTGTAGTTTTCTAAATATAGATATAGCGCTGTTCATGTCGATATTGAATTCTCTCTCGGCCTTTGTGAGCTTCGATAAAACTGCCATGGACATTCCCAAAAAGAGCAATGTCGACGATATGATTCTTTTAAAAGAATCTCTTAAAACGCTTACACCACTCGAAAAAGATGTCATCCAAAAGAGGTATATAGACGATTTAAGTCAAGATGAAACGGCCAAAACTTTAGGACTATCTCAAGTGAAAGTAAGTAGATTAGAAAAGAAAAGTAGAGATAAAATCAAAAATTTTGCCAATTACTAGTATAAAATTTGCCAAATATACCCACTATATAAGTGGTGATTAAAGATGGATAAAAAACAATATGTAGATTTAGTAGAATCTAAAAGTAAAAATCCTAATATCCTAGAAGATGTCTTCATATCTTTTTTAGCCGGTGGCTTTCTAGGAGCAAGTTTTGAAATTCTAACCAACTGGTATATCCAACTGTTCGATTTAGCGGAGAAAGTAGCTTTGGGAGTATCGCTTCTCACTTTCATATTGCTAGCAGTTATTCTAACGGGATTTGGAGTTTTCGACAATCTCGTCACAAAATTTAAATTTGGACTGATTATTCCGATTACAGGTTTTGCCCATTCTGTAGCGAGCTCCCTTTTAGACTACAAGAACGATGGATTAATCACAGGACTAGGTTCCAACATGTTTAAATTAGCGGGCGCCGTAATTCTCTATGGAACCGTCGCGGCATTCATAGGTGCGATTGTGAAGGTGATGATTTATGGCTAGTCTAAGATTTAAAAACGTCTATTTAAAAGAATCATCTACGATATCCGGTCCCAATGAAAAGATAACGACTAAATTCTCATTTAAAGACTTCTTCGATGGTGAAAAGACGAGCGAAAAAGCCGAACTAAAAATGCAATCTATCGTACTAAAAGATTTGACTGATAGACACAAAATAGATTTACTGATAGGTGGAGATTTATCGAATCAAATAGGTATCACTAACAAAGTGGCATCCGACTTCGCTATATCTCACTTAGGAATCTATAGTGCTTGTGCAACTTATACAGAAGGTCTCATAATAGCAGCCACTATGCTAGCACATGCCGGTATAAAAAACGTAGCTGTAACCGTTAGTAGCCACAACTTATCGGTCGAAAGGACATTCCGTTACCCGATAGAATACGGTTCACCTAGGCGCGTAACTCAACAGTTTACCGCCACAGGAGCTGTGTCATCTCTTGTCACAAAAGACATAGAAGGAATTAAAATCGAAGGTGCTACCATCGGTCGCATAATCGACTATGGCATAAAAGATGCCAACAACATGGGAGCGATTATGGCACCAAGTGCAGCCGATACTTTAATTCAGCACTTAAAAGATTTTAAAAGAGATGTAAACTATTACGATTGCATTTTAACTGGGGATTTGGGCAAATTGGGAAGCGATTTATTTAAAGAATTGCTCGCTCAACATGACATTACACTAAAAAATCATATAGATGCCGGAAGTGAAATAATCAAAGATACCAACTTGACAGATCAAGGAGCATCCGGACCTGTATGTCTACCACTATACTTAACAGAAAAATTATTAAATACTAAAAAATATAAACGGATTCTTATCATCGGAACTGGTTCTTTACAAAATACGACTATCGTCAACCAAAAGAATACCTTGCCGAGTGTAAGCCATGCCGTTTCAATCGAGGTGAACTGATGAGAATATTTACTTCATTTATGGCTGTCGGCATCATATGCGCTGTAGCGTCGCTCATATATGACACCACTAAACTTACTCCTGGACACATAACTAGTCTCTTCGTAGTAGTAGGAGCACTATTAGGCATATTTGGATTTTATGATATCTTAATGGAAAAATTCGGTTATGGCCTCGGCCTTCCGATTACATCTTTTGGAAATAGTCTTTTGAAATCTGCTTATGAAGGATTCCAAGAAAACGGCATTTATGGTTTTCTTAGTGGAATGTATGTCTCCACATCTGCCGGCGTAGCAGGTACCATAATTTTAAGCTTCATCATGACTCTATTTGCCAAACCGAAAGATTAAAAGCTTCGCAAAGAGGCTTTTTTCTATGTCAAATTGAACCATTACTAAACTTCAGTAATTCTAAAATAAAATTTGTATGCAAATTGCAACAATAAACAATCTATATATACTAAGCTTCTGAAAACGGTGAAACAAATTGCTTGAAAAAGAAATAAAAATGTAATAATATGTATTATAGAAAAGTAAGGATAAGTTAGTAACACTTGTTCGAGATGGAGGAAACAGTAATGGATAGAAAGAATAATAAAACGAAAGTAGTTCTAGGAGTAATCTTTATCGCAAGTATCGCAGTTATCATAGGCTCGTTATCTTATGCGTATTTCAGCTTAGAGACAGGTGAAGTTCAGAATCAAGAGTTATCTATAACTTCAGGAACGATGCGCATGACTTTCAGTGACAACGACTCCGGCTTCAACGGCTCTTTGAACTTTGGTGAATCCGCAGAAAAGTTTTTTATACTCGAAAACACGGGAACACTTCCAACAGTCGGTAAGATAAACTTTACCAATATGATAAATACTTATTTAGATGGTTCTTTAACATATAAACTAGACTATAAAACCAGCGAGGAAAGTACAACATGGACAGAAGTATTAACTAAGAAAAATGTGCCTCAAAGTAGTACTCCTACAACAAAAGCATTATCTAAGAATATAGAATTACCAGTAGGAGCAAAGTATTATTATAGACTAACTATTACACTAGAAAACTTACCTGGCATAGATCAGACAGCAGATTTAAAAGCAACATTCTCAAGTACTTTTAATATAACAGAAGGCACAGAAACGATATATGATAAAGTTGAAGCAACAGTGAAAGAGGGTAATCCAAACTTTGCAGTAGCCGCAACAACAGATGAAGGAATATATGCCTTAGAAGATGATTATGGTACGAGTTACTACTACAGAGGAGCCAGCCAAACAAATTATGTCAAATATGGTCAGAAT
>CAZXXI010000100.1:0-5058 GCA_964644815.1 uncultured Muribaculaceae bacterium | reverse complement strand
CACCTATTAGTACTGGTTCGAAAGCTTGGATTGACAATCTGTGCAACGTCGGTGCACGGTTCAATAGAACTGGATGTTCTTTGATGACATCTTCGACGATATCCCAAACGCATTCGTCTTTAGAATCGATTAACCTCTTAGCACCTTTGATATTGTGAGCAAGTCCTCTTTCGACTAGTTCGTGGATTACGTGCGGTTTGAATAGCTCCAAGGCCATATCTTTAGGCACACCACATTGATAAATCTTCAAGGCTGGTCCAACTGCGATAACTGAACGACCGGAATAGTCGACGCGTTTACCGAGCAAGTTCTGACGGAAACGTCCTTGTTTACCTTTTAACATGCTAGACAAACTCTTTAGTGCTCTATTACCAGCTCCGGAGACGCTTCTACCGCGTCTACCGTTATCGAACAGCGTATCGACAGCTTCCTGCAGCATTCTCTTCTCGTTTTGGACGATGATGCTAGGAGCTCCTAACTGCAACAATTTAGTAAGTCTGTTGTTGCGGTTGATTATTCTTCTATATAAATCGTTCAAATCGGAAGTCGCAAATCTTCCACCGTCCAATTGAATCATCGGTCTTAGTTCAGGTGGGATTACTGGAATGGCATCTAGTATCATCCACTCCGGCTTATTGCCGGATTCGTCGAAAGATACCAAACACTCTAGACGCTTTCCTAGACGAATTCTCTTCTGTCCAGTGGCGTTTTCCAAATCCTTTCTGATTGCTTCGATTTCCGCTTTTACGTCGACGGCTTGGAGAAGTTCTTTGATAGCTTCTGCACCCATGCCGACTTTGAAAGTATTTCCATACTTCTCATAGTAAGCTCTATATTCTTTATCGGATAGAGTCTGCTTAGCTTCTAATGGCGCTTTACCTGGATCCAATACTACATAACTTACGAAATATAGTACTTCCTCTAGCTCTCTTGGACTCATATCCAAGACTAATCCCATTTTTGATGGAACTCCTTTAAAGAACCAGATGTGTGAGCAAGGAGAAGCAAGTTCGATGTGACCCATACGTTCACGACGGACTTTAGCTCTCGTTACCTCTACTAAACATCTATCACAGACTACGTTCTTATATCTAAGTCTCTTATATTTACCACATGCGCACTCGTAATCCTTCGTAGGTCCGAATATTTTCTCACAGAATAATCCGTCCTTCTCCGGTCTAAGAGTACGGTAGTTGATAGTCTCTGGCTTTCTTACTTCGCCATAAGACCAACTTCTAATCTTCTCTGGACTAGCGATGGCAATTCTAATGCCTTTGAAATTGTTTACATCTAACATTATTCTTCACCATCCGTTTCCTTCAAATCGTTCATGATTTCTTCTTCGCTCATCATATCGATATCGATGTCTTCTTCGTCATCATCGTAAGCATCCTCTTCGTCGAATTCGCTTAAATTTTCATCTGTTTCTTCAGCTTCGCTTACGACTTCTCCGTTTTTCTTTGCTAACTTTTTCTCGTTGACTTCGTTCATCATCTCGAGCGTCTTAGCGTCGATTTCGTCGATAGCGATGACGTTTTCTTCTTTATCTTCTTCATCTTCTAATTCTTTCAAATCGTGCGCGACGTCGTCTTTGTCGATGAATTGGATATCTAGACCGAGCGCCTGGAATTCTTTAATCATTACTCTAAATGCCTCTGGCATACCGGCTTGACTTATGTTATTTCCTTTGACGAGCGCTTCGTATACTTTTACACGACCATTGACATCGTCGGATTTAACGGTAAGCATCTCTTGTAAAACGTGTGCTGCTCCATAAGCATATAGAGCCCAAACTTCCATCTCTCCGAAACGCTGTCCACCGAACTGAGCTTTACCACCCAAAGGCTGTTGTGTGACCAAACTGTATGGTCCAGTCGAGCGGGCGTGTAACTTGTCGTCGACCATGTGGTGTAATTTTAGCATGTACATGACACCGACGGATACGCGGTTATCAAACGGTTCACCAGTACGACCGTTTATCAGTTGTACTTTACCGTCGTCTTCCATTCCGCCATCTTTCATCATGTCTAGAATCTCTTCTACGCTAGCTCCGTCGAAGACAGGCGTTGCTGTGTATACTCCCAAATTTTTAGCGGCCATACCGAGGTGTAACTCGAGTATTTGACCTAAGTTCATTCGCGATGGAACACCTTGTGGGTTCAGCATGATATCGACTGGTCTTCCATCTGGTAAGTAAGGCATATCTTCTTCCGGCAATACAAGTGATACGACACCTTTATTTCCGTGGCGACCACTCATCTTATCTCCGACTTGTATCTTACGCTTCTGGACGATATAGACGCGAACTATCTTCGATACGCCAGCACCCAATTCGTCAGAATTCTCTTTAGTATAGACCTTTACGTCGTGGACGATACCATATGTTCCGTGTGGTACGCGTAGAGATGTATCCCTAACTTCTTTCGTCTTTTCGCCAAAGATGGCATGTAACAGTTTTTCTTCGCTCGAAAGATCTGATACTCCCTTCGGAGTTACTTTACCTACCAATATGTCGTTTTCTTTGACTTCTGTACCGATTTTGATGATACCGTTTTTATCCAAATTCTTTCTCGCTTCTTCTGAGACGTTTGGAATGTCGCGCGTAATCTCTTCGGCACCTAGCTTCGTATCTCTACAATCTATTTCGTAGTGTTGTAAGTGGATAGAAGTGAATACGTCGTCTTTTACCAATCTTTCGTTCAAGATGACGGCATCCTCATAGTTATATCCGTCGAAAGTCATGAAGGCGACGACCATGTTCTTACCGAGTGCCAATTCACCCATATTCGTACTAGGTCCATCGGCGATGACTTCGCCGTATTTTACTTTATCTCCCGCTTTGACTATCGGAGTCTGATTCAAGCAAGTTTCATCGTTACTTCTTTCGAATTCGGTCATGTAGTAAGTATCTTTACCCTTGGCATTTTTGACGACGATTTTCTTCGAATCGGCATATTCTACGACGCCATCCGCTTTTGCTACTACTGAGCTTCCCGAATACTTAGCGACTGCTGCTTCGACACCAGTACCGACAAATGGAGCTTCCGTTTTTAGAAGTGGGACTGCTTGTCTTTGCATGTTAGAACCCATGAGGGCACGTTTTGCGTCGTCGTGGTCCAAGAACGGTATCAAGCTAGTCGTCAAAGAAACGATTTGACTAGGCGAAACGTCCATGTAATTTATCTTACTAGGCTCTACTAACAAGTCATCCCCGTTGAATCTGGCGACTACTTCTTTTCCGACGAGCTTATTGTCGTCGTCGACTTCGACTGTCGCCTGAGTAATGTAGTAATCCTGTTCCTCATCGGCTGTCAAATACTCTATTTCATCTGTTACTTTACAATCTATTACTTTTCTATACGGACTCATGATGAAACCGTATTCGTTTATCTTTGCATAACTTGCCAAAGACGCGATAAGTCCGATGTTCGCACCTTCTGGTGACTCGATTGGACAAATTCTTCCATAATGACTCGGATTGACGTCACGAACTTCCATACCGGCTCTATCGCGCGATAGTCCTCCTGGTCCAAGGCTAGATAGACGTCTTTTATCTGTAAGCTCTGCTATCGGATTAATCTGGTCCATGAATTTAGACAACTGAGAAGAACCGAAGAACTCCTTTAGAGCTGCCGTTACTGGACGAATGTTTATCAGCGATTTAGGCGTAACTTGGTCTAATTCCTGTGTAGTCATGCGCTCTCTTATGACACGTTCCATACGGGTCATACCGACGCGGAATTGGTTTTCTACTAACTCTCCTACTTGTCTTACGCGACGATTTCCCAAATGGTCTATCTCGTCTACTGAACCGATGCTGCCGAGCAAATTCAAATAGTAACTTACTGCTCCATATACATCTGAAATAGTAAGTCTCTTCTCTTGAATTTCTTGATCATTACCTATAATCTTGACAATCTTCTCTTCGTCTTCTTTATCGTAGACTGTGACGACTTGGACGACATTAAATTTATCCAACTCTTCGTTGATAGTAACTTCTCTCTTGCCATAGCCATTAGCAAATATTTCTTTTAAACTGTTTTGTATCTCTTTTGTAACTAGAGTACCCTTTTCTACTAATACTTTGCCATCTTCATCTTTGATGTCCTCTGCTAATTTGCAACCTAAAAGTCTATCGAGTACGTTTAGCTTCTTGTTATACTTATAACGTCCTACTTTAGCTAAGTCGTAGCGGAAGCGGTCGAAGAACTGCGTTGCCAATTGGTTTTTTGCACTTTCCAATGTAGCGGGTTCTCCTGGTCTCAACTTCTCGTAGATTTCGATTAAAGCTTCATCGGTATTCTTAGTAGAATCCTTCTCGAAAGTATTTTCGATAAACTGGTTCTCGCCGAAAAGACTTACGATGTCTTCGTTACTAGATAATCCTAATGCTCTTAGGAATGTCGTAAGAGGGACCTTACGCGTTCTATCTATCCTTATATACAGAACATCCCTTGCATCCTGTTCGAACTCGAGCCAAGTACCTTTGTTAGGTATCACTTGTCCAGATATGACAGGCCTTCCGTTTTTATCTATCTCGCGACTGAAATAGATAGACGGACTTCTGACGAGCTGTGACTGGATAACGCGCTCGACACCGTTGATGATGAACGTTCCGGATTCGGTCATGAGAGGGATATCGCCTAAGAATATCTCCTGTTCTTTAACCTCACCTGTCTCGTTCAAGAAGACGCGAGCTTGAACTTTTAAAGGCGCACTAAAAGTAACGGCTCTTTCCTTCGTCTCTTTAACGGAATACCTAGGTTCGTCGAACGAATAATCTCCGAACTCTAATGATATGTTTCCGGTGAAAGATTCTACTGGGAATAAGTCGTCAAAAACTTCTTTAATGCCCACTTCCAAAAACTCCTCATAAGATTTCTTTTGTACTTCCAGTAAGTTTGACAATTCTAAGTTGTTTTTTGTTTTAGAGAAATTGACTCTTTCTCTATGGTCTCCAAATTTTGTTTTTTTGTATGCCACTGTTCTCTTCACCCCTATGCGTATTTTTTTGGGCGGAAATTTCTTATACTTAAAAAAGATATGCCACCAATTTAC
>CAZXXI010000099.1:0-5076 GCA_964644815.1 uncultured Muribaculaceae bacterium | reverse complement strand
AACTAGATTATATGTCTTTAGTTTTAGATAAACAGAAAGTCGAATTGGGCGATTTAGTAGATAGAGATGTCATAAACTATTATATCGAAAACGGATATGTCAGCATAAACATCTTCTTCTTGAGACACGGTAAGCTATTGGGTACTAAAAATGAGATTTTCCCAATCATGGACGAATATGTCGACGAGATAGAAAACTTTATCGGTCTATATTATTCTAAAAATGAGGTACCCAAAGAGATTATAACGACTGGCGAACTCGATTTGGAGGCCTTAAGCGAACTCTTGGCTACAAAAGTCATAACAGTCCAAAGGGGAAGTAAAAAGAATCTTTTGACATTGGCAAGAGATAATGCAAAATTACAGCTCGAGAACAAATTCGAGGCCATAAAAAAGGATGAAACGCGGACGAGCGAAGCTAATGAAGAACTGCGCAAGCTTTTGAATCTTAAGAAGCTCTATCGAATCGACATATTCGACAATTCCAATCTCTTCGGAGAGTATTCGGTGAGTGGCATGGTCGTCTTCAAGGATGGTAAACCTTCGAAAAATGATTACCGCAAGTTTAAGATAAGTTTAGAAAAGAACGACGACTATAATACGATGAAAGAGGTTTTATATAGGAGATATTATCGAATGCTCATGGAAAAGTCGGAACGTCCGGACTTAATCATTTTGGATGGTGGGGAAAACCAGATAAACGCTGCGCGCGAGATAATGGAAAGTCTAAATTTGGATATAAAGCTTGCCGGTTTGAAAAAGAATTCCAAGCATCAGACTAACGATTTGGTCGACGAATCTTTGAACGTCATACCGCTAGATAGAACCTCGAACCTGTTTCACTATTTGACGAGGATGCAGGACGAAGTCCACAGATTTACTATAAGTTATCATCGAACTATAAGGAGTAAAGGTTCGATTCAAAGTGTGCTCGAGAATATCGAAGGCTTAGGTGAGAAGAGGAGAAAAGCTCTCATCAAGAAGTTCGGCAGCTTAAAAGCGATAAAAGCAGCTAGTATAGAGGAGATTGCCGAAGTGATTCCAGAAAACATAGCTCGCAGTTTGAGCGAATATTTGAACAGTTTAGAATAAAAGTAATCCACCTCGTAATGGGTGGATTTTTAGTTGTCTAAGAAATAGAGTGGGTTAATAGAACCGAGAGTTTTTATTTCATCATTGGACGTTAAAATGTGCATATATTTGTCGCGGAGAAAACTTTTTTTTAAAAATTCAAAGAATAAACCGTAGATTTTATATCTATCAGCTTTTTTAGAAGGAAGTGTGAAATCTTCTAAATCGATTTTATCCTCTATGATAGAGAGTAATTCGCTTTCTGTGAATTCTTCGCCTTCACTCTCCTTATAAATGCTAGTCGCTTTTAAGTATAGGTAGACGTCGGCCAATATGAGACGCGTTTGAGCATATTTGAAAGCCAGCAGGTTTTCTAAAGAGGAAATGGAAGGGCCAAATTTTCTCGTCGACGAATCGACTGTATTTTTGAGAAAATAATTGTCGAGGTTTTTAAATATTATTTTTGGGTCGATAAAGTCGTCATATAGAGTATCAAAGATGTCTTCTAAAACTATGCGGCATAAATCGTTTAAAGTGGAAAATCCGCGATGGGTAGATAACTTTTTTATCCACGGATGGTCTTTCATGATTTGTATTTCATCATTTTTGGTCAAATCTTTAGTGCTGGCGACGACGAGATAACGAAGATATTCTAAAAATATTTTGAGGTACATATCGCCCTGAAACCTAAATTCTTTAGATATGTCTTCGATGCTGTGAGATGCGATGTAATTGATTATTTCTGTATTGGCTGCAGTGGGATGGTGATACATATAGAATAGGGCATCTTTAGTCACATTGGCATATAGAACGTTTTCTTCTTTACAATAGAGTTCTTCTAGGGCCTCGGCATCTAAAGGATAATAAGTTGTAGCCATGCGTTCTTCACATCTTTTTTTAGCAATCATTTCTACTCTTTCCATGAAGAAGTCGAATGTGTTTTCGATGATATAGAGAGGTGGATTTAAAAGTGCTGAAAGCGAAGTGGCCCCGTCATTTTGAAGCCCTTTAATCATCGAAAAATAAGAAGTCAATACGTTTTCATCTAGCATGTAATCCAACATAAGACATTACCCCTTCGTCAATTTAAGTGCTATTATAACAAACTTCTTGAAAAAATCAACAAAAAACGTATCAAAAAAAGATTTGAAGATTTATAATATTTTATCTTCAAATCCTAATTTTTTTTGAGCTATATAGACGGGTCTGTTTTTAGTTTCGACGAACATTTTAGATATGTATTCGCCCAATATTCCGATAGAGATGAGTTGAACTCCACCGATGAAGAGAATGAGACAGACGATAGTAGGATAACCGGGAACACTGGAGCCGGATACTATTGTAGAGATGATGACATATATCAAATATACAAAACCGGCAAAGGAAGTGATGAGTCCTAAGATAGTTGCTAGCTTGAGAGGTTTTACCGAAAATCCGACGATGCCGTTCATCGCATATTTTAAAGACGCCTTGAAGTTGAACTTGGTGACACCGCTTTGGCGTTCGCCGACGTCGTATTCCATCGTCTTAGTTCTAAATCCTATCCAAGAGAAGATGCCTTTAGAGAATCTGTTCTTTTCGGGAAGAGATAATAATGCCTCTTTGACATTGGCTCTAAACATTCTAAAGTCGCTTGCGTCTTCTTGAAATTTGACATCCGATAACATGTTGATCACTTTATAAAACATCTTACCACCTAGACGTTTGATGGCACTACCTGCCTTGCGTTTTTTGATAGTCATCGCTACTTGGTCAAAGTCGGAGTTTTCATCTAGAAAATCCATCATTTCCAATAGATAGCTAGGATTTTGTTCCATGTCGGCATCTATTATGGCCGTGTATTCGCCAGTAGCGTGTTCAAGTCCAGCATAGATAGCCGCCTCTTTTCCGAAATTTCTCGAAAAACTGATGACTTTAACTCTATCTGGGTCTTTTTTATAAACCGCCTCTAAGACGCTTAACGTTTGGTCTTTTGAACCGTCGTCGACGAAGACGATTTCATATTCGTTATCCTTCATGACGGATTTAATAGTGTTATATATAGTATCTATGTTTCCCTCTTCGTTCATCGCGGGAATAATTATACTGAGTTTCATGTGTACCTCCAATTTCTTCGATTATATTACTTTTTTATGTTTTTGTAAATATATGCCGGATGTCACTATGCTGATAAGACTTACGACAGCGCCTGCTCTAAAGCCCTTAGGAACATAATCGATGACAATTTTATGAGTTCCAGGCGCGATAGGTAAGCCTATGAAAGTTCCTAAGATTATGTCCGGTTTTATTTCTTCGTCGTCTAAAAAGACGCGCATGCCTTCCTCGTATTCGATAGAAGTGAAAAGATAATCATATTCGCCGGAAGAAGTGATGGTTCCTTCCAATATGTGTCCGTTTATATCAGTTTTAGCTAATAGAGGGTCTTTCTCTAACTTTTGCATATGGCTTTCATAATTGGCTATATCTAAGAGTTCTATAAATATTTCGTTGTCATCTTTATAGTTAGATGTAGAGTATTCAACTGAGACATAATCGCCTTTGTTAATCAGATAGCCTTTTCCTTTGGAAATATGTTTAGTTTCGCCGTTTATCGTTATTTTACCGGTATCACTCGGCAACAAGTAGTAAGACTTAGGACTAGTAAATTCGTAGGTATAATCGGTCGTATCTTCTTTTTCTAAGACAGAAAATTCTTCTTCTTTTACTTCATCGTATATGGCCAAGTCTAAACCGCTCAGCGATTTTACAATTTTTTCTTTGTTGATGTACGGTTCATCTTCGTCGAGTTCGACATTCTCGATGTTCGATGAAGCCATAAATCCTAAGGAAAGGGGATGAGGAGTAGCGTATAATCTCGTCTCGACTTCTTCGAAATAATCTATTTCATCACCATAGAGGTATTTGATGTTCAATAGACTCAGCAAGACGGGGTCGAAATTATCTAAAATGATATGCGATTCGGCGAGGACGGATACACCCATTTTGCGCATCAAATCCAACACTCTCGTATTGCGAACTGAGTTAAAATAGTTGATACCATTATATCCGAAGTATAATCCATCATCCGAGGTATAGTCGTCCATCAGTTCCATGCGGAAGAAGTAGTCATTTTCTTTTTGCAGTTTAGAGACGAACGCGGGAACTTCTTCTTTTACGTAGGCATAGTGATTTATCGAATTGCCTTTGTAGTTGTTTTTGAGGCTATTGAACGTGTTTAGTGACAATTCTACGACCGTAAATATGATGAGCATCGGAAGAAAAGACTTTTTATCCAGCAGAAACATCATCTCTATAAAGATAATCAGTCCGAAGCCTAAGAATATATAGGTATATGTTTCTACTTTGACGATATTTTGCCACTTGAAGTGAGCACCGACGACGACGGCTAGTATGAAAGCTCCGATGGTCAAAAAGCGCAGCTTGGTCGGCATCTCGACAGTGGAGATAGCGTTTAATGACTTATAAGCGACGGTTATCAGGAAAAAAGAGAATACGAACGAGAACCGGCTTTGCCACCAAATCGGCTGTTGGAAGAACTGCCAGGCATAATTTAAAAATTTTAATGAAAACGATAAGTAGAAGAAGCCGATGACTAAAAGGGTCGCGAGCTTTTCTTTTTTACTAAACTTTTTGTTGAAAAAATAGAAAATTGCAAGGGCGAAGACGAACGTGGTGGAGTAGATGAGGGCTGGTCCATACATCTGCTCGGTAGTTTGATAGGCACCCGGTAGGAAAGTATAGAAGAAAGTGAAAGCATTTCGCGATATGCCGAAGTAGTTCACAGTTTTATAGAGGTCCGCCTTACCGGCTAAGAGTCCGAAGAAACTCGGAAGTATCACTATCGCGCTCGACAATCCGGCGAGTAGAGAACTTATAAAGAAAGTTTTGACGATTGGCTTTTTATTTTCGATATGTATTATTCTATAGATGAACCAGATGAGCGAGAAGATACATATCATGTAGCCGATATAATAGTTTATGACGATGGTGAGAAATAGGGTTACGA
>CAZXXI010000098.1:0-5154 GCA_964644815.1 uncultured Muribaculaceae bacterium | reverse complement strand
CCAGTTTCATATGCTTTTCTAATTCCACTATTTCCTAAAATGATGGCTCCTGTTGGAAAGTCTGGGCCTTTTATATACTGCATCAAGCCTAAAGTATCGATATCTGGATTATCGATATACGCTATACATCCGTCAATCACTTCTTTTAAATTATGAGGTGGTATATTAGTGGCCATACCTACGGCAATTCCCGTCGTTCCGTTTACCAATATATTTGGAAATCTTGAGGGAAGAACGACAGGTTCTTTCTCTAAACCGTCGAAATTTGGTTCAAAATCGACAGTATTTTTATTTATGTCTCTAAGCATTTCTAGTGAAATTTTTGACATACGAGATTCTGTATAACGGTAAGCAGCTGGGCTATCTCCATTTATATTACCAAAGTTTCCGTGTCCATCGACTAACATATAACGAAGACTAAAGTCCTGTGCCATACGGACCATTGCATCATATATAGATGAGTCTCCATGTGGATGATATTTACCTATAACGTCTCCGACGATACGTGCACACTTTTTATGAAGTTTATCAGGAGTATATCCGGATTCGTACATGGAATATAATATTCTTCTGTGAACCGGTTTTAATCCATCTCGCAAATCCGGTAGAGCTCTTGCAGTTATAACGCTTAAAGAGTATTTAATGAACGAATTTTCTATTTCATCGACGATGTCGTTGTGATTTATTTTATCTCTTTCTACATTTTGAGTAGGTTCGAACGACTCTTCTATGTTTTCTCGTGTTAAGTCTTTTTTTTCTTCTTCCATCGTTTTTAACCTCCTATATATCTAAATCTTGAGCATAAGGCGCTCTTTCTTCGATGAATTTTCGGCGCGGTTCGACTTCTTCGCCCATAATTTTGGCAAATGCAGCGTCGGCACTCATGGCATCGTTGACGGTTATTCTCTTCAATACGCGCGTTTCAATGTTCATAGTCGTCTCATCCAATTCGTCTGGATCCATCTCTCCTAAACCTTTCATTCGCGTTATTTCTGGTTTAACGTTTTCTGGGAGAGTAGCCAAATATGCATCCTGCTCAGCATCGTCAAGCACGTATTTTATAGTTTTTCCGTGTTTTATACAGTAAAGTGGTGGTTGAGCCGCATATACGTGTCCAGCTTCTACTATAGGTCTAAAGAAACGATAGAATAGCGTAAGAAGTAGTACTCGAATGTGGTCACCGTCGACATCGGCATCGGTCATTATTATAATTTTATCGTATCTAAGTTTACTCAAGTCGAATTCTTCTCCTATGCCGGTTCCAAATGCTGTTATAATCGTTCTTATCTCGTCATTGGATAATGCTTTGTCCAATCTTGCTTTTTCGACATTCAGTATTTTTCCTTTTAAGGGTAGAATAGCTTGCGTCATACTGTTGCGGCATTTAAGGGCTGAACCACCCGCTGAGTCTCCCTCGACAAGAAAGATTTCACATAGACTAGGGTCTTTCTCTTTACAATCTTGTAGTTTTCCTCCAAAAGGAACAACATCTAAATCGCCTTTTCTATGGGCTATTTCACGTGCTTTTTTAGCGGCAATTCTTGCTCTTGCTGCAGTCAGACATTTATCGATTATTTCTTTTGCATCGGTAGGGTTTTCCATTAAGAATCTTTCAAAGCCCGAGCTAAAGACGTCATCGGCTATTTTTCTTACTTCGGCATTACCAAGTTTTGTCTTAGTCTGACCTTCAAATTGAGGGTCGGGATGCTTACAAGAAATAATCATCGTCAATCCTTCACGAACGTCATCTCCGCTCAGTGGATCATCGCCGTCTTTTAAGGCTTTAATATTTTTGGCATAATTGTTTATTATTCTCGTCAAAGCCCTTTTAACTCCGTCTTCATGAGTTCCGCCTTCATGCGTCTTAATGTTATTAGTGTACGAATAGATAGAAGGACTATATGAACTGTTATATTGCATAGCTATTTCAATCGAAATGTTGTCTTCTTCTCCTTCAAAATAACATATATCTTCGTGAATTGGAGTTTTATTCTTATTTAATAGTCTTACGTATTCGATTATACCACCGTTATATAAGAATTCATCTTTTCTAAGCTCGTTTCCTCTCGTGTCAGTAAGTATTATTCGTAAGCCTTTATTTAGAAAGGCAATTTCTTGCAGTCTTTCTTTTAAGATATCGTACTTATATTCCGTTGTCTCAGTAAATATGCTGGCATCTGGCTTAAATTTAACGGTCGTTCCTGTTCTTTCTTCGTCGCAGTCGCCGATTATTTTCATCGGTTCGAGTGGCTTTCCACCATTGGTAAACTTCTGATAATGAATTTTACCTTTTTGATATACGTATACTTCTAGCCATTCGGATAACGCGTTGACGACGCTGGCGCCTACTCCATGAAGTCCACCTGATACTTTGTATCCTCCTCCACCAAATTTTCCGCCCGCATGTAGCACTGTGAATATCGTTTCGATGGTAGATAATCCTGTTTTTGCATTCATTCCAGTTGGCATTCCGCGGCCATCATCTTTTACAGTTATACTATTATCTTTTTCGACGATTACTTCTATGTCATCACAATAGCCAGCTAAAGCTTCATCGACTGAGTTATCAACTATTTCCCATACGAGATGGTGTAATCCTCTTTCACTGGTCGATCCTATGTACATACCAGGTCTTTTTCTTACGCCTTCTAGACCTTCTAATACTTGAATATCGCTATCTGAGTATTCTTCTTTTGGGACATTATTATTCATATTCCTTTTTCACCACTTTCTCTTTTTTGATATTAAACACAGTACAATTATTTAAAATTTTTGTGTTAATATTCTTTAAATCTGTCGTCGTAATAAATATTTGTAAATTTTTATTCAATTTTTTAAGGATATTATTTATTTTTTTGGCGTCTAAACAGCTAAATAAATCATCTAATATCAAAATTGGATATATTCCTTTATCTTTGATAAAAAGTTCAATTTCGGCCAATTTAAAACACACTATAGCGTTCTTTTGCTCACCTTCGGAGCCATAATCTTTTAAGGCATTTCCATTTAAAGAGAAAACGAAGTCGTCGTGATGTATTCCAATATTTGTTTTTCCGATAATTATATCTTTATCTAAATATTGTCGATATTTAGCCATCAATTCAGATTTTGTTTTGTTTTTAAAAGTACTCGTATACAGTACTTTTAATCCTCTTTTACGAGTTATCTCAAAATTTATATTATCATAATATTTATTTATATTATCGATAAAATTTTGTCGATATTTCGAAATTTGAATTCCTACGTCAATCATCTTTTCGGTTAAAATCCAAAGGTAATCTGGACTAGCTAGTTTATTAACGTACATCAGTTTTAAAAAGGCATTACGCTGTTTAAGGATTTTATTATATTCGTTCAATAAATGTAAGTAACCATTTTCCAGTTGAGTTATTTCGATATTGACTAAATTGCGCCGAGCCATTGGTGAATCTTTAATGACGTTTGTGTCCTCGGGCGTAAAGAGTACTACATTTATTTTCGAAATATAATGTGATAATTTGGCAATTCTGTTTTTGTCTATTTTGACTATCTTTCCATTATCTGAAAGATTAATCTTGTAATTATGATTAATTTTATCTCTTACAGTTCCTTCAATACTCATTTCGGAAGTACCGTTTTTAATAAGTACGATATCTCGAGATCCTCTAAAAGATTTAGTTATCGCCAAAACATAGATAGCTTCGACGATATTTGTCTTGCCAGAGCCGTTTTCTCCGATAATGATGTTCTGTTTTTTAGAAAAATCTAAAGATAAGGTTTCATAATTTCTAAAATTGTACAATTTCAAATTGATGATTTTCATAATTGCCACCTTAAAACCTCAAATAATAAATTTACTAGGTAGGACGTACTCCTGTACCTAGTAATAATTATACCACGAAATAGCTCGTTTTTAAATGTTTTTTGCTATTTCTTACGGTTTTCTTTGCGCATTTCTTGGCTTCTTCTTTTATGAATTACCGATTCTAATCTCGTTGCTCTTAAAACTTGATTATTGATGACTTTTGTGGATACTTCGACATGCAATGCAACATTGTTTTGAAACCTAATGATAGCTTCGTCGTCATAAGGTTCAAAGCTTTCTATTTGATTGAGCGATATCCAGCAACAATCGTTAAGTCTGGGACTCGAAGTCGGAAAAAATATTAAATCGTTTGTCTCTTCAATACAAATCGGCGGTTTATGCGTAATTCCCGTCATCTCCAAAGTTCCTTGTTTTCTACCAGCGTAAGAACTTCCGAAGAATTGACAATTTTCTTGAATAATACTTTTGGCATTTCTATTTATTATTATGACATTATCGGTCTCATATATTTTTGTCTTTTTTCTATTTATTGGCATTATGGCCAATGTGTCTGTATTTATTTTGTACGTTTCTACCTTTTTGTTCATTTCGGTTTTTTCTAACTTCTCTTTTTTTTCTTTTTTTAGAGTTTTCTCCTTTATTTCCATCTTTTTCACCTCCTTTGCGGTTCTCCTTATACACTAATTTGTTGTCGAATAATGTCAAACTGTGTAGAGAACTGTTAAAAACTAGTAGTTTTTCCACAAAAAAGTCAAAATTATATAAAAAAAATATGGCATAAGCCATATTTTCGTTAATATGTTTTTATAGGAAGTATGAGTTGTACTAGCGTTTCATCTTTAGCAGATTTTATTACTATCGGTTTAATTTCGCTGTTTAATAATACTACGAGTTCAGTGTCATCGATAGTCTTTAAGGCATCCATCATGTATTTAGCACTGAATGATATACCGACATCAGCTCCATCATTCTTTTCTATACTTATCGTTTCCTCCGTTCTACCAATTTCGGATGCAAACGAAGAAATTATCAATTCAGTCGAATGAGTTTCCATTTTGACGATGTTCTTTTCTTTATTTTGAGTAAGCAGTGATGCTCTGTCGATAGCGCTGTAGAAATCGACGTAGTTCGTATTGAATATGATATTGAATTCTTCTGGTATCAAATTGTTAGTGTTTGGATATGTTCCGCTCAATAAATTAGACTGGAAAGTAATATTTTTATAGATAAATAATATCTTGTTAGTAAATATATGCATTTCCACCGGTTCATCGTCATTTATTATCTTATCTAGTTCGCTGATGTTATTGCCAGGAATAGTGATATTAATTTCATCCTTTATAAATTCT
>CAZXXI010000097.1:0-5209 GCA_964644815.1 uncultured Muribaculaceae bacterium | reverse complement strand
CAAAGTTGCAATTACTTCAAAGACACAATTTGGATAAGATTTTCTCTCATCTTCGATATATTTTTGACAAATTTCAATCTGATTTTTTATACTTCGACTTTGCTCTTCAGATGACTTTCCAGCTTCTTCCTTTGACAAACGCGTATAAATAATTATCGAAAACCTATTTACAAATCGAAAGTAATTATCGTACATGACTAACTATAAAGTTTTCAACTACCTCTTGCAAACTTTCTCCCTTTTCTTTAAAAATAACTTTAACAGTCATTTAATCACCCATAATAAAAGTATTCATAATGGATAGATATGAATACTTTTTTAGTCTATTTACAAACTATTAGTCGTTTTAATGTGTCTTTTTTAGAGAGAATATATATGGCAACAACCATTACGACGAGTAATCTCCAAGTAGAAGCTATTCCAGTTTTAGGATTATTTAATATTTTAACTACAACTTCATTGCTATTCTTTTCCTCTCCAGAATAACTAACGGTTGAATAATTTACTATTTGACCATTATGGATATCTTTTTTAACTTTAACCTTAATTGTCAAATTTTTACTTTCATTTGGATTTAAAGAGAGTTCCCAAAAAACTGTATTATCATTAACGTTTCCATCTGACGAGATTATATCTAGTTCACTAGGAATTAAGTCATTAACCAATACCTTTTTTACAGTAAAGTCATTAGGGTTACTAACGCTGATAGTGTAGTTGAACGTTTCCCCAGAAACGACTTCCTGTTTACTAGTATATTTTTGAATACTTAAATCTTGGAAACTAACGGTTAAATCGAGCGGTCTTTCGACAGAAGAAACGCCTATCAGAGTCTGGCTATCCGTTTTATTTTCTGAAGCTTCATAGACCACAACCTCATTCTCTAAATATTCATCTCCAGAGATTCTCACCTTCAAATTTTGGAAATTTAATTGTGACCTATCGATAATAAAATTTCCCGATGAATCTTTGGCAAAGTCTTTCAAAGATAACTCTCTTATCAAATTATCGTTACTATATATATCTAATTTCAGATTCGATTCTAAACTGATAGCGTTGTTCATCTCTATATAAATATTATCTTCATCATAATACATTTTTTCTATTCGAGTGGAGCTCGTATTCGAAGATTTTAATCCGATTAAATAATTGTATATCGTTTGAATATTGTATCTTACTTCTTCATATATACCTTTTGTCTCATACTCACCAGACCAAAGTCCGGCACTTTTTAAGACGGTCCTTGCGCTTATCATATAAGTATTAAAATAGATTTTATCTATCACACCTGGATTCGAATAATAATATATAGCCATCTGTACTGCTGAAAGAAGCTCGTCTTCGCTTATATTCCTCGATGCATCAGGATTCCCCTTAGAGGTAATTATTCTATTGCCATCGACCATTTTATACTCGAATATACCCGCATTTATTAATCGGCTAATCATCTCATCTTTTGTGATAAAAGGGTAAGAATTTTTTATTATGCCGATTAAACTACTCTTTATAGAATCGTCAATATAAGTCGATTTTGATATCTCAATCTTATTATATGGAATAACTTCGTTTATATCGACCAACAAATCTAAACAATAGGCAATGTCATATCCATTATTTACCTTCCATGGAACAGAATATTTCGAAGGAAAGTCCCAAATAGATGTATTTTTTGCTTCTTCTATATCGGTTAACAAAGTATAAACAGCAGGGACATATTCATCGTGATACACATCTTCAGATTCATAAAAACTATAAGTATGCTGGCTTCTCGTATAATAAGTATTTCTCTCGGGAAGATAGTATTTTTCATTTGTTTGGGCTTGTACATTTAGTGTTAGCAAACCGACAATGATATTTGTTACCAATAAAGTTATTACATTATTCTTTTTCTTCATCTTCAACTCACAAATAGTACACACAGAATATCAGTACTTAAAAATATGCCTAAAAAAATCTATTTATACTATTTTCCTATTCTATCTAGAATTATATCGTCTTTTATCTCTCTTTTCAATATAATTTTTATTTTTCTAGAAAATTGCCACTTTTAACCTTGACCAACTGGACCTACGGGGCCAGCGGGCGCTACAGGACCTACAGGACCAGCCGGAGTAACGGGAATAACTGGAGCTACGGGACCTCAAGGGCCAACTGGACCAGCAGGTGAAACTGGACCTACGGGGCCAGCGGGCGCTACAGGACCTACGGGGCCAGCCGGAGTAACGGGAATAACTGGAGCTACGGGACCTACAGGGCCAACAGGACCAGCAGGTGAAACCGGACCTACAGGACCAGCCGGAGTAACGGGAATAACTGGAGCTACGGGACCTCAAGGGCCAACTGGACCAGCAGGCGCTACTGGACCAACGGGCCCAATCGGATTAACGGGAATAACTGGAGCTACGGGACCTACAGGGCCAACAGGACCAGCAGGTGAAACTGGACCTACGGGACCAGCCGGAGTAACAGGAATCACTGGAGCCACCGGACCTCAAGGACCAACTGGACCAGCAGGTGCTACGGGACCAACTGGACCAGCCGGAGTAACGGGAATAACTGGAGCTACAGGACCTACAGGGCCTACAGGACCAGCAGGTGCTACGGGACCAACTGGACCAGCCGGAATAACGGGAATAACTGGAGCTACAGGACCTACAGGGCCTACTGGACCAACAGGACCAACTGGACCAGCCGGAGCCTAATCAATGAAGAAGTATAAAATAGCAGTATATGCTATATCTAAAAATGAGGAAAAATTCGTCGATAGATGGATGGACTCCATGAATGAAGCAGATGATATATACGTTTTAGATACCGGGTCGACAGACAGCACCGTCGATAAATTAAAAAATCGCGGTGCTCATGTCACCGTAAAAAAGTTTGATACTTGGAGATTTGACGTTGCTCGTAATGCTTCGCTCGATTTAGTACCAGATGATGTCGATATATGTGTCTGCACAGATTTAGATGAAATTCTAGAACCTGGCTGGCGAAAAGAATTAGAAAATATCTGGGAGGACGGAACAACACGTCTACGATATAACTATAATTGGCTTCTAGATGAAAACGGAAAACCACTGGTTAACTTTTATATAGAAAAAATACATATCAAAAAGGGATATAGGTGGATTCATCCAGTCCATGAAGTGCTATCGTATGATAAGGAAGAACGTTTTATAACGACTGACAATATCACCGTGAATCATTATCCAGATAAAACTAAACCTCGTTCTAGCTATCTTCCGCTTTTGGAATTATCAGTACAAGAACATCCCGAAGATGACAGAAACGTTCACTACCTTGGCCGTGAATATATGTACTACGGGAAATGGAATGAAGCGATAGATACTTTGATATCTCATCTTTCATTGCCTAGTGCTACTTGGAAAGACGAACGATGCGCGTCGATGAGATTTATCGCAAGATGTTATAGGAATCTCAATAGAAACGAAGAAGCCAAGATGTGGCTAGATAAAGCAATAGTCGAAGCTCCTTATCTGAGAGACCCACTAGTCGAAAGAGCTCTTCTATCTTACAGTCTTTCCGAATGGGATGACGCCATTAAATACTCTGAAAAAGCTCTAGAAATCGCTTTACATCCAAAGAGTTACATTAACGAAGTTTTCAGCTTTGACGGTACTATTGAAGATGTACTTTCAATTGCATACTATAACAAAAAAAAATATAAAAAAGCTTTAGAATATGTCGACGCAGCTCTCAAACATCATCCTGAAGATGAGCGCCTACTTGCTAATAAAGAATACTTAAAACATATGATGACTTCACAAAAAGAGATATCTTGACAAGGATATCTCTTTTAAAAATTTTATCTTTTCTACTTATAAAACATGAGCCTTAAAAAAAGTGAGCATCTTCTCACTTTCTCAAATTAATCGTTACTCCTGCATATAAAGTGGTTTTCAATCCCTTAGGAATAACCATTCTTTTCGACTCATCACTTATAGTAACTACTTCTTTATCATTATTTTTAGCTGTAATACTATCTATCGTATAAATCTCTCCACTTGCACTCTTAACTTGAATTTCATAAACTTTATCCGAAGACACACTAGAGAACGAAGTATATCCAGACGAAGAAATTGCTTTTTCCCGAGGTTCGTTTAACAACACATTGTTGATACTCACTATTCCCTCTTTGAGCGAATCATAATTGCCAGTCTCACTGTTGAAAAGTTTTAAATATACTTCTATAGTATATTCTTCCAGTGTATCTACTATAAAAGTCATCTTTTTAACATCGTCTTCCAAATCCGTTTTTACATAGCTTATAATCTTGTAGTCTTCAAAATCGATTTCATAATTGCCACTTATAGGTAGAGAATAGTGATTTATAGAACTCTTATTTATTATTTCGCCATTAGGATATTTTAAGAACATTTTACCTGATGGCGTTATGATATTGTCATTCGTATCTTTTAATTCAAATTCAGTTAATTCATTAATGCCGGATATTTCTAAAATTTCCGCTAAATCGTGATATGAAAACATCAAATCCCGATATTGATATGTATCGTAAATATCTTTCCACAATGCATTAGCATATTCTAAAGGGTTTTCTTCTACTCTCAAAGATATAGTCTCCGGTACACTAGTTCCATCTGGTCTCCCGAATTCTCCTATCGATTCAATCTCTTTATCGTACTTTTTAGCAATTTCCATTTCATCGCTGATATTTTTAGTCATTCCTTTTTTATAATAATTCATCACGCTTATTCTATCTGTGTTCTTTAAAAGCTTATCCAAAGCAAGCGTCGCTCTTTCTCTTTCCTCCAGTGTATAATCATCTTTTGAAGTATAAGTATCATACCAATAAGGTATTACTAAAACGAGTTTGACATCCAGATTCTGAGCATAACTATAAACCGTTTCGATAGTAGAAGCATAAGTCTCAAAGGAAGTAATGACATCTTTTTTATATTCATCACTCGAATAGGGCTCTATATCTAGCACTAAACCCTTTATTTTTTGTTTTTGAGCTACACCCTTGTTATATTCACTTATAGAAGAAATATATTCTTTGATTCCGTCTGGATTGTTGTAATATAAAGGTTTTCCCATTAAAACGTACAGTTCCATATCGTTGTCAAATAATCGCTCCGAAAGAGTGGTTACCCTCGCATTGGCAACTGCTATTTCATTTAAATTTAAACTCTGATAAAGACTAGTTATACTTAAGTCTTTCAAAAAATTA
>CAZXXI010000096.1:0-5235 GCA_964644815.1 uncultured Muribaculaceae bacterium | reverse complement strand
TTATAGGCTATCTCGGGGTCGCTCATCAAGTAGTTTATGTAGTCATTGTGATAAATCGAAGCCATCTTTTCTTCAGATACATAAACGGGCATGTATTCGTTAACTTTATAGTTTTTTAAATAGTCGAATTCGTCGTCTTTGCCATCTGGCAAGTTGAACATGACGATTATAAAGATGGCAAAGGCGAAGATGAGTAAAATAATGGCACCCGTTATAATGTTGTATTTCTTCACTAGAGTTCACCTTCTTTAAAGTATTTTCCGTCGTATGGTTCTATTTGGAAGAGATTGTCCTTTTTATCGAGATAAACTATCATATAACCTGGCGTTCTACTTATATCGGTTATATCCATGCCACCCACTTCGAAATAGCCAAAGAGATAGAACTTATATAGCCCATCTTTTAGTTCGACTCGGTGCATCTCTTTAGTGCTGAAGGCTGTACCCGATGTGACGACTGGCAAAAAGTTCAACACGTTGTTCTCCGTTATAGCATTCTTTTTGACATAGCTCGGAGAAAGCAGTTTTAAAAGAGAGGCCGTATCTTTAGAAGATAGGTAATTCATGTACTTGTTAGCACAGGCGTCGACGGTGTAAAACTCGCTATAGTCGGTAACTATTTCGATGTTTTCTTGGAGACTTCTATTTTGATTTTTCTTGTCTACCATTGCGAAGATGGCACCATACACTACGACTATAAACACAGCTAGTGAAATGATAATTATTTTTCTTTTTTTAGCGTTTTCTTCCACTTTTTATCCTCCCTATTCATCACACGTAGACGTGATTATGGAATAATTCCCATTCTTTTTGGCGGCGCTTCATGAGACCTGGCCAATATTCGCCATTGACGTGGACGTATTTGCCGAAGTAGTTGTCGAACAGCGCTTGGGTATCGCCATAAGTCTTATAGGCGTCGGCAAAGCCCTTTATGTTACCGACGTTATATTTGAAGACGACTAAGGCTTCTATCTTTTCTTTTTCCAATGTCAATCCGGCACTCGATAGAGTCGTCTCGATGGAACTGAATGCTTCTTCTAAAACTTGAGCTTTTATAGAGTCGACCGCTTCTTTTGATATATATGAACCAGCTGGATAGTTGTCGACGTCGATGCCTCGTTCAGCAAATTTGTTTTTTTGAGCATCTAAGGTGATACCGGGTCCGGCTGTTCTTTTGCCATCGCCGACGTCTTTGACGAGGTATTTAGTTCCCGTCTCGTCCGTTCCGGTCGTTCCTTCGAAGTTGGCATCGAACCAGGCGACGAAGCTTTCGGATAAGCTCGATAGAGGACGAGGGTTATCGGGGTCGATATAGTTTAGAGGGTCGGTGACGCTGTTGTAGCTGTTGGTACCCTTTCTTATTTCGAAATGTAAGTGCGGTCCCGTCGAACGGCCAGATGAACCCATGTAGCCGATGACTTGACCCTGTTCGACAGAGTCGCCAGATTTGACCGTTATAGAGTTAGGGTGCAAGTGACCATAAAGGCTGTAGTTACCGTCGGTGTGTTGGATGATGACGTAGTTTCCATACGTCCTATTGCCGTGCATCTGCTGTTGAGCTGCTTTACTTTCGAAATTCGGATAGCTTATAGGGTCATTGGAACCGGGATAGACGACGACGCCGGATTTGGTCGCGATGATGGGAACGACACCGACTTCACCATTGCCGGTTAGGTCGAGTCCGGAGTGCGTAGATGGTACACCTGTGACGGGGTGTACTCTACCGACGGCATAACTGCTGATATATGTCGATACGGGGTCGCCGGTAGCATATTTTTTACCGTTAGATTCGACTACTTCCATCGAACCGATTGGCCACCAGTAATTGGTGTTCGACATGAACGATAAGAATTGATGTGAATTCGCAGACGTCGTGTATCCTTTGACTATGTCTTTGATATCTTCGATAATCCGGTCGCGAACGACATATTTGGCATCCTGTGGCCAAGAGGCTATGTCATCGCTCAAGGCATGGTCGCTGCCGTATTCTCTAAAGATGGATCTTATCTGAGGACGAGTGTCCAAGTAATCGGTTTCCCTTAGATATTTGTAGAAGTTTTCTATAGACGCTTCCGAAGTCGACGAGTCTATCATTTTAACCGTGCCCGAACAGTTCTCTTTGGCAGCTGCGAATTCTTCATTGGGAGATAGCCCTAAAGTAACCTGGACTTTTTCGAAGAAACTAAAAGTAAAGGCGTTTCCTTGGGAGTCTCTTAGGACATCCTGGTTTTCGACATCTTCGTTTTTTTCGTTTTTAGTAGTAGTTACGCAGTAGGCCGTCTCGGTCTTAAACTGTTTTATGAGTTCTTTTAACGAATCTTTCTCGCGTTCATAAGCGTTTTTAGTGGTATCGACTTCGTAGTTTATGTCGTCGGTCTCGTCGAAGTCGAAAGCTTGGTTGCCTTGTGTAAAGTCGTCGATATCGTAGTTATAAAATATCGTAGTAAGTACCATGTATTTCTGTTCTTCGGTGATGTTGTATTTGGCCTTTAAGGCATCGAGTTTTTTGTAAAATTTTGTCTGCGATTCTTTGAGTTCTTGAGCTGCTTTTATCTGTTCATCACTGCAACTCGAGTCTCCTTCTTCGCAGAAGTCTTTCCAAAATTCCTCATATTCTTTTTTCAAATCGTCCGAGATACTTGCCTCGTCAGAGTAATTCAAAAAAATAGAAGGTATAGCGCTGATGAGTCCAAATATGAGTATGAACACGACCAGTATTAGGGCTACTCCTCCTATTATTTGCAGTTTTAAAGACAGAGGAAGTTTATCCCAAAGAGATCTCATCATACTTTTTTGTTCTGTTTTATCCCTTTCATCTCTTCGCACTGTCTTTTCACCTCACTTTATATTACAATCCTCCGCCTGTTCCAAAGGAATCTAATTCGTCTTGAGTCAGAACTACGTTAATCTGCATGCGGCGCGAACCACAGACGAAAAGTCCTTGTCCTTGACTGAATCTCTTGATGGATTCCATTTCGTTTTCGTTTAGGTCGACCAGTTTAGATAAGTCTTCGACAGCCTGTTTTTTAAGTCCCATCGCGAGATAGTAACTGGCGTTGTCGAAAATCGCCTTGCCGTGCATGATTATGTTGTCCGCGGCAAAGTCGGTCGGCTGTTGAGTAATTATGATAGTTCCCGTGTTATATTTGCGGCTACGCCTCTGGATTTGGGCTAGGAATTCGGCACCGAGTTCGTTCTTGCTACCGAGCAAGACGTGAGCTTCGTCGACCGATAAGACGGTGTTGACGTCCTTGTCCAAACATAAACTCCAAGCATACTTCAAAATGTTGAAGAATAAGGCATTTCTTATGGAAGAATCGGAGTTCATCAGTTCTCTTATGTTGAAGACGACGAAATTGCTCTCCGGTTCGATAGTCGTGTGACCGTTGAAATAGTAACGAAGTTCTTTGGTAATAGGCCTTATCTTCAACTCTAGTCTCTCCATGACGTCGCGTTCGCGCGTGTGCTCAGGCATGGAAAGAATTCTTCCTTTAATCGTGGCGTATATGTCGTCGAACGTCGGATAGTCTTTACTGGTAAACTTCCTGAAGTCCGTATTGAAGTCGATATTAAATCTCTTATAGGTATCTTGAGCGACATCGCTGAAAAGCGTCAAGACGTCGTCTTCGATATCCGGATATAAGTACGTCATGAATGCCTTCAAGGTCGAGAGCGTTCTCGTCAAAACGGCATAGCTCAAGCCCTTATCCAAGTCTTCATCGTCTTCGTCGACGATAACTTCGAGTGGATTTATCATGCCGAATTGGCCACCTTTACCGAGACTTATGAAGTCTCCGTTGAAGTTTTTGCACATCTCCTCTAGCTCGGCTTCGGGGTCGATGGCGACGACTTTGGTTTCGTTGCGGAAGTGCGTCCTTAACATCAGTTTAGCGGCAGTCGATTTACCACTTCCGGATGCTCCTAAGATGAGCATGTTGGCGTTGTTGCGGTTGTGTTCTTTTTTAATCTGGTATAAGAATTGGTTGAAAAGAACTACTCCACCCGAGAAGTCTATTCCCAAAAGCGTCGAAAGCCCTGGGTCTTTGATGCTGTCGAAGACGAATGGGTACATCGCAGCGATAGTGTTAGACGGAATCGGCGTTCCTATTCTATCTTCGATATCCTGTTTAGGGAAGATAGGAAGCATCGATTTTAAAACTTTTTCTTGTTCGAACATGAGAGGTATGCCTCTTAGTTCCATACCGGTCATGTAAGTCTTCATCTCTAGCTTTTTGTTTTCCAGTTGCTCTTCTGTATCAGCTGATAACAAGATGTGCATTTGGAAGTCGAATATCTTAGCGCTCGAAGCAGCTAATTGTTGGATGAACACTTCTAGTGACTCGTAATCCTGTCGGATTCTCTCTTGGAGAGTGTGGTCATTTTCCTTTTGGAAACGCTCTTTTAAGTCAGCTATTTCTTTATCTATCATCTTTCTCATAAGAGCAAAATCGATAGGAATGTGCTTTATAACTACTTTTACACCCGGTATGTTGGTTATATTGGCGAGATAACCGTGGTCGATAAATTTGGGATAACTGATTATCGATAGAATCGTACAGTATTTATCGCCGAGACGGAACATCGTCGGTCTCCACTCGATACCCTTTGGTGCTACTTCACTTTTAAAACTACTCATACACTCGTCACCGCCCCAAATCTAGAAGACTCTGCTCCGTTAAAGAAGTTATCGAGTAACATGCGCAGGTCGTCGTTCGATACTTGTTTGCTATTCAAAGTGCAATTGGCAAGCCCACTTATCAGATTTTGAAGTCTCTTTTGGATAATCTCTGGCTTTTTCTCTTTGAATAGAATGAAGTATTCGGTGTCGACTGCGTTCATCTGTGTACTCATGAACATGTTAGCTTTCGATATGTCTTGCATCAAAAGTTTTCTAATCGTCTGATTGTTCGTGTTGTTGTATTGGACTTGTAGATTTGCCAAGTAGACGTTTATGTCTACCGGACGTCCAGCTGATATGAGCCAGAATTCGTAATCTAAAGTGTTATAAAATGTACGAAGAGAGAAGATGACGTTGTTTTGGACGTCTTGATCTAAGATGAATATGTTTTTAGGTTCTATCTTCACTCCCGTTACTAAAAATCCGTTGTCGAGCTGTATCATACCATTGTTGATACCTCTTATAGGTAACCAATCTTCGGCTGCTTTATTTGTCACTGCCATTTTTAAAACACCAACCTCTCCATTTATACGTCCTCTGTCTTACGAAGAAGAACGA
>CAZXXI010000095.1:3401-5237 GCA_964644815.1 uncultured Muribaculaceae bacterium | reverse complement strand
ATTTTGCGATTCGCGTGGCATCTCCTCCGAAAATCTTTTTAGACATGAACCTTTCTTGGAATCGAACCTTACCGTATATACTTGGTCCGGTCTTAAAATAGTCGTATTGAGAATATTCGTCGAATGCGACGTAAAGAAAATTTGAGAATTTTTAGCGTAATGAAAGAAATACTTAATCAAGCACTCCTCCAATTCATTATGTAAGCCACTGCTAAACTCGTCGACTATTAGCATGCAATTGTTTTTAATCGCGTGAAGAAAAGAGGGAAGTATCTCGATAAGAGTTTTATTTCCTATCGACTCAAAATTTTCTATAATGGGAATACGCGTTCCTTTCTTTATAAAATATACCACTTTCCTATTTTCTCCTGAAATCGATGGCATTTCGCCATAGTCTACAGTATGATTATATCCAATTTTCTTAAAGAATTTATTAATCTCTTTTATCATATCGTCATTTAAATTAGCATGAATCGACAAATCGTCATCTAGAGGTGATATAATCGTACGGTCATAACAATTCAAATAGACAGAATTTTTCATAAAATCGAACCATTCATTTAAGACGTCATCATTATAAAAATGTGTATCGAAATAAACCCTTCTGACAAAGACGAGGGTATCGGAAATATCGCTAAAAGTTTGTTCTTCTTTTAAATATAGTTTGGCCGAACTTCCGATTCTATTCAACACTTCTCTTTCGTTCAATACGAGCTTTTCTGAAACTATTTTTTTATTTGTCAGTTCTATAGTATACTCTATTAGAGAATCGCGAATGGCAAAAACATATTTCAATTTATAACTTTCATCATTAGTATAAAAGCTCTTATATTTTTCGAGATGAACGTTAGAACCTTTAAATAGAAGTTCCAAAAGCAAAAGAATGCTCTTTAATATCATAGTCTTTCCCGAAGCATTTTCTCCAACGAAGAGACACCCTTTTAAAATTCTTTTTTCATCGACATTAACTCGTTCTAAAAACTTATAATTGGTCGCTCCAAAATCGATAGTCGTTTCGTTAAAAAAAGTAGTATAGTTATCCAAATTAATCTATTTTAACATAATAATCACTCCTATAATTTATTATATAAAAAATTTAAAAAAATTACACTGTATTTAAAATATAATGTAATTTTTTACACTATTATACGCTTTTCTCTGATTTAATCAAGACTTTTTACTCGCTATCAAATACAACTCTCTGATGATGTTCTCATCTCTTATGGGATACACTCCGTGGTCTTTATACTCGACAAAACTTAAGTCATCTTTATCTGTCGGATTGAGTCTACTGATATATAGATAGCACTTACCTCTCAAATTTATTTTATTGATGACGTAGTATTCATCATTGCTCTCCAGCGTTATTATTTTTCCCTGCTCAATCATCGTCTCACTCCTTTAAAAATTGTATGAGCTTTATATATTATGCCGCAGGCTGCTTCTGCTACAATACTGGCTAAGAAGGAGATAGATAAACCCTCAAATCTATTCGTCATATAATCTCTACCATATACCGCTTCGAACAACTTAATCATCACATCATGCTCCGCGGCTGTTTTAGTCGAAGCTATCTTGCCTGCTAAATACATACTTTCGCCTATATCCATAGAATAAAAGGTTATCAAGTATATCACACTTGTCACTATCGCAGTAGTAACGCCGAATAGTATTACTTTAGGCAATATATTTTTCTTTTCTTCATCACTCGGTTCTCTAACATTTTTAATTTTCATTTTCCCTAATCCCCCAATAATATGTTTTTTCCCATCTAATATCTTTAAGAGTATCGGATACTCTCACTTTTTTTTAAATCTCAATTCTTTATTTTTAGCG
>CAZXXI010000095.1:1559-3391 GCA_964644815.1 uncultured Muribaculaceae bacterium | reverse complement strand
TTCTGAATATACTCTTCTAACATCATTTTCGCTTCTAAGAAATTATCCCCTTGTACCTCTGCAATTTGTTTATACTCCTCTGGTGGGTTTTCCATCATCTTCAAAAAATCATCTAACAAATCCCTCGGCTGAACGGCGATGTCGAGATGCCTAGTTACGCCTGTCTGATTATTAGGCTCATGTCTACTCTTTCTTTCAGTTCTATCGGACAATATTTCATAATCGCACGGTGGCAACAAAATTTCTCTTTCGATATCTTTTCCTCGCTGTTCTCTCGGTCTAATTTCTCTCACATTTATATTTGGAACACCTACAGGAACGTGAATAGTTAAAATCGTTCCGCGACTGAACTGCTCTGCAATTTTATAATCGGAAGAAGTGGATACGATGCCATTCACACCATTTCTCTCAATCGTCGAGCAGCCTCGATAAAGAACGGTTTCTACTTCGGTTCTAGGTGCTAACATCAGTCCTTCATAAAACGATATTAATACCCTTATAAAATCTACATCGATTGGAAAATAAGCACAATGTGCTTCCTCTAATTTTCTCAAGTAATTGACCATTTCCCATGATAAAACGGGATTATCGAAAAGATTAGGCATCATTCCACATACTTCAAAATCAAACATATGAAATTTATCCTTACAATAAGTTTCATAATCGCGATTTCGCAAAAAATTGTTGACGAAAATGCCCGAATTCTGTTTATAGCCAGCTAAAAAATAATATATGAGTGGTTTCATTTGATTAAATTTTTTCCACCTCATCTGTTTTATTCTTCGCTCTTCATCTAATCGCCTTTTTTCTTCTTCTGGCATTTCATCTTCCATCTGTTTTTTTAATTGTCCTAACTGGCTCCTCCAGTCGGTGCCGCCATTATTGACATTTTTATTTATTTTCTTATTTTTTCCCATACCCTGAAATCTTCCTTTATACTTAATTTTCTAACTTTTCAAATCGATACTTCTGTCCCGTCTTGTTGTCTTCTCTCATCGATACATCCTCTTCCGACAAAAAACTGCTAATAGGCCTTACCCAGATTTCCCCTTTATGACTGTAGACTACCATCTCTTCTAAAGTCTCTGAATGTTTGACTATCATCAATACATCCATCACATCGCCTTTGAAGTGTTGCCACTTGCTGCCTATTTCGATTTTTTCATTTCTCATCCCTAAACTCCTCTTCTAACTAAATTATACTTTTATATGGGGCTCTTTGCAATAACAAAAAGCTGTCATATTTTCCTACCCCATAGTCAAAGTCCTTCCTCCAAATTTTTTATTTATCGGTTCGACATAGACTCTCCGCGGTTCATCGAACCTGACCACTTTGTTTTCTCCATCGAATGAACATTCTGAAAAAGTAAAAAACATATAATCTTCGCTCTCCGGATTTTGTAAATACTCTTCTACTGGTACAACAGCTGCGTTGACGTTTGAAGTAGACACTATTCTAACCAATCCTCGCTTTAATGCACTATCTAAATCGATTGCCTCGCCATCGTTTAGAGTAATTATCCCAGTCAATTCATTATTCACTATGTCGACATTAAAACTCCTATGTTCACATAAGACTTCTACGGACTCAAAAGCATTCAAAGAATAACGGCATGTCCCATCTAAACTGTCATTCCCTGTATGTTTCCAGCAAAAAATTTCTAAGTAGCCTTCCTCAACTGCTCGCGCAGCGGAAAGCGTATCTATCTCGTAATATGAATGCCCCTCATCCATTAAAGTCTCTTTAAAATATGCTCTACTGTAGAGAGTTTTATCCAAAATGGCTTTTATCATTTCGTCTTCATACATATCATGACCATATTTCCTAAGGG
>CAZXXI010000095.1:0-1549 GCA_964644815.1 uncultured Muribaculaceae bacterium | reverse complement strand
CAATTCTTCGTTCTGATAATATGGACTGCAGTTCATTATGGTCACGAAATCTCGGTATTCGTCTTCGGTTAAGTATTGTCTAACGCTGTCATCCAAAAGACTAGAGTTATGTCTAAAGGCGTTATCCCATACGGGTTCAGGTCCAATTAGCTCCATCAAAATTCTCAAATAGTTACAATCCTCTCCATAGCTATATGCACCTGTAGAAACAGTAGAATATTTAAAGTATTCGTGCACTATTAACTCGCAAATCGTCTCGCTTACGAATGGATAACAAGTCGAAGTCTCTAAAAGATGGACGTACTCGTGAACTGATGTTTTAGCTACGCTACTATTAGGGTCGAAGTTCTCCTCATCCCAATCGCACACGTGTAAGACGTTGTCGTAATTGTAATATCCCCTGGTATCGAGTGACTCCTTCTCTTCCTCGGTATATGGCACAACATTTATACCGAGATGCCTCATCTTTGCAATTATCGTCATCGGTGAATCTTGATAATAAGACAAAACATCTAAAAGTAAAACGGGATTATAAATAAAATCTTTGACAACTTCGCTATTTATATTGCTTTCTTCATATATATAATGTCTCAAATCGATAAGCTCAACTTCTGGGTCAAATCTCTTTTTATCATCTAAATTTAATGCGTAAGTAACGCCAGACTTAATGTCCACTATTTCGCCATCCCAGTTGAAATAAAAACCGTTGTCTAAATATGGAAATATAGAAAAAAGAGATATGTCGATTACTAAAAGAAATGTAAGAGTTTTGCTACTCAAAATAAATTTTCTAAAGCGATTATTTAATCTTTTACCTCTATAAGGTTTATAATCGTAGTCGTTCTGGACAACTGCCATGCCATTTTGCCAAAATAACCTCTCTATATCCTCTTTTCCATCTTTAAAATAGTGCACCAACCCTGTTTTCTTATCTAAAACTATCATCTCGCCATTCGCAGATGACCTTATTTCGACATCATTACTCAACGAAAAAACTTTAAAACATTCTCCTATTTTAGAGCTCAAGTCTACTAATCGGTCATCGGCAAGAGAAAATCCGTATATTTTAAACGCCATTTCGTCTATATACAAATACGTCAATCTATTCAATTCTTTTTCTTCTAATGTTGCTAACAATTTCAAGAGAATCATCTCCGAGCTATATTCTAACAGGCCAACCAAATTAAGTCAAAAAAAATCCCACCGAAGTGAGATTTAATTTTAAATTGATTCAATTATTCGATGATTTCAGAAACTGAACCAGCACCTACAGTTCTTCCACCTTCACGGATAGAGAACTTAGTACCCTTTTCAAGAGCAACTTTGCTGATAAGTTCGACAGTCATCTCTACGTTGTCGCCTGGCATAACCATCTCAACACCGTCTGGTAATTCGATGATACCAGTAACGTCTGTAGTTCTGAAATAGAACTGAGGTCTATACTTAGAGAAGAATGGAGTATGACGTCCGCCCTCTTCTTTAGATAGAACATAAACAGATGCTTTGAACTTGTGATGTGGAGTAACTGATCCTGGTTTAGCCAAGACTT
>CAZXXI010000094.1:0-5241 GCA_964644815.1 uncultured Muribaculaceae bacterium | reverse complement strand
TTTTTTTGAGTTACAAAAATGCTTTTTTAGTAACTCGAAAAAAAATTGTATATTTACTCAAAAACGTACATTTGTTCCTAAATAACCATTAAAAATGTGTTTCTCATATAATCTATTTTTGGTATAATGTTTCTTATGAAGGAGACTTATGATGAAGTGGATAATGAAAAAGATGATTTTACTTTATAAGAAGATGCCTTTTTATAGCCATTTATCCTGTAAATTTACTCCCACTTGTTCGGAGTATGCCCTCATCGCTTTAGAGAGATATAATATTTTTAAAGCTTCGTATTTAATCATTAAAAGAATATTGAGATGCAATCCCTTTTCCAAAGGAGGATATGATCCGGTGCCTTAGGCGTATGTTTATACGTCTCTTTTTTTATGCCATACCCTATTAGTAGGGTGATTTAATATGATAGATTTTTTGGCGAACTTAAATCCGGTGTTACAAGCTTTTTTAGCTACGCTTATGACTTATGCTTTTACGATAGCGGGAAGCTCTTTAGTTTTCTTCTTTAAAAAAGTTAACAAAAACTTGATGGATGCTTTACTCGGAGTGGCAGGAGGAGTCATGATAGCGGCATCGTTTTTCAGCCTTATCGCGCCGGCGATAGAAAGAGCAGAAGATTTAGGACAGATTTCGTGGTTGGTCGTCAGTCTCGGATTTCTTGCAGGCGGAGTGCTCCTCTTTATCACGGATAAAGTCGGTACTAAATTATTAAAAGATTCGAATAAAAAACGCAACTTCATGTTGATGCTTTCGATTACGATGCACAATATACCAGAGGGAATGGTGGTCGGATTGGCATTCGGTTCGCTCGTCTACGGGAATGCCACTTTAGCTAGTGCTTTTATGTTAGCTCTCGGCATCGGCATACAAAATTTTCCGGAGGGAAGTAGCATATCTTTACCACTTAGAAGAAGTGGACTCAGTCGAGGTAAGGCGTTCTTTTTAGGACAAATAAGTGGTATCGTCGAACCCATAGCAGGAGTACTCGGAGCTCTTTTAGTTTTACAAATAGAATGGATTTTACCGGTTGCCTTAGCCTTTGCCGCTGGCGCGATGATATATGTCGTCGTCGAAGAGATAATACCGGAGAGTCAAACCAATGAAAAAAAAGACGCGATGGCCTTCTTTTCTCTCGTCGGATTCGTGATTATGATGATTTTAGATGTAGCTTTAGGTTAACCGACGATTCCTTTTGTAAATAGGTAACCTGTCAATACGACAGTAGCGACAGAAAGAGCAGTAATTATCAAAATGAGATACATATTGGATAGAGCATAACCGCTGTTATCGTAAGTGACGAGTTGAGGTTGTGCTTTTTTGATGGCCCTTTCTTTTTTAGTGTTTTCGTTAGTCATGTATTCGAGGTTGAAGTCGGCGATGCGGACGAACTCGCCGTTATCCTTTAAGGATGAGTCTAAGAAATACTGTTTATCACAACGGTAATGCGTCTCGTAGCAGTCGCCGGTCTCGGCATCGTAACTCTTAACGATGTAGCCGTCCTCGACTTCTCTAAAAGGCAAAACGATAAAACGGACGTTACCTCCTATGAAGGTGAAACCGTACTCTTTGTTGTCAGTATATTTTAGCGAATCCCAGTCCCCTATGTAGAGAAAGTTACTCTTGATAATCTGTCTCAATTGGTTGATGTTAGCTTCTTCGGTAAGAACGGTGACGTTTTCAAATATCTCTTCTTTCTCACCATCCCATAGAGAATTGGCATATTTAGTCGAGAAATATATCTTGTTGAAAAATGCAGGCATGCTCTTCAGAAGTTCTTTAGCACCTAGAAAAATCTCAGTATTAAATGTTTTGTAGTAAGCTTTGTTTTTGTTTACAGACGCCATATAATTTTCCCTCTATTCTGTAAAAATTATATCAAAGTGTCTCTCTTTTAGCAAGTTTTTTATCTATCAAATTCTGCAATACTGAATAGATTATGGCGAAGACTGGTACTCCAAAAATCATGCCGATAAAACCGAATAGTCCTCCGAACAAAAGAATGGAGAATAATACCCAGAAGCTTTTGATGCCAGTTCTATTACCTATCAGTTTTGGACCTAAGATGTTACCGTCAAACTGTTGAATTAGGAAAATCAAGATGGCAAAGGTCAAACTCTTGGTCGGATTGATTAAGAGCAAGAGTCCGATACAAGGGATAGCTCCGATGAATGGGCCGAAATAAGGGATGATGTTTGTGATACCGACGATTACGGAGATGATTAAGGCATAAGGTATCTTAAATATAGATATTATTATGAAAGTCAAAATACCAATCAATATCGAGTCGATTATCTTGGCAACCATGAAGCCTCCAAAAATCTTATCGGTGTAGCCGAGAGTAGTCATCGTCGTCTCATATATCTTTTTAGGTAAGAATGCTTTTAAGGTTTTCTTCGTTCCATCGACAAAGGAATCTTTATCGTAGATGAGGTAAGCTGAAACGACAAGGCCGATGATGATATTTATAATCCATTTGATGAACGATGATATTCCTAAAGTTATGTTGGTCCAAATGCTATCCATCGAAGGAACCATGACTGTTCCGATATAGCTCGTAATGTTGGTATTTAGATTGTCGACGAGTTTGACTAAGTCGGGATTACTCTTCAAAATATCTTTTAGATAGTCGTAGATGTTGTTGATGTAGATAGGGATGTTGGTGAGCATCAGATTTAGCGAGTCGAACAGGCTCGGGATGACGAACTTGATGAACAAGAAAATGATGATGATAGCGGATAGATATGTCAACACTATGGCGATAACACGAGCCATCCTTCTCTTCTTTTTTATGGGCTTTTTGAGCTTCTCTTCGACGAGGTCTAAAGCCTTTCTCGTGATATATTTTTCATAGGTTTTTACTAATGGATTTAACAGATATGCAAATAGAATACCTAAGAATATCGGAGTCAAACTGCCAAAAAATTTACCCAATATATATATAAAATAGTTCATTTTTAAAAATATAAAGTATAGAAAGATAGATGCTGCGATGACGATAAACAGCGTCAGTCCCCAATATACATAGTTGTTTCCCTTGATTTTTTCTTTCATGTTTCCTCCTTCTAGAGTTTAATAAGAAAACTCTAAGTCATAGCTTTCTAAATCGTTTGTAACTTCTATTTTTGTGATGTGCTCTCGGTCAGTTATAACTTTATAAGTGCCGTTTTCCAAGATATAAGTATAAATCTTCTCTTCATCTCTGCGCTCTATTTTGGCACTGTTTTCATTGAGCAGCTGAAAGAGCTTCTGGACATCGAGAACGTTTTCGTTTAAGCCTTCATAAAGGTCTTCATATTCCTCCAGTTGGTCGCCGTTTTGTCTATAATAGTTGCCTTCTTCGACGACGTATTTGATGAGGTCGGTCTTTGTCTCTTTTAGTCCTTCTATCTTACCATCCCGATATTTCCCGTAGAAAGTAATCGTCTCTCCTTTTTGGCAGGTAAAAGTGAATTCGTATTCTTCTATTTTCAATTTCTCTTGCTTTTGGTAGTAAGTCAGTTCTTTTGTTTCTTCTTTAGGTATAGTACTCTCCAAGTCGGATGAGTCTTTATCCATCCTTTCAGTGGGCGTTATAGGTATGCGCGAGACAAAGTATAAAACGAAGACAAAGGCTAGAAAAGTCATGTAGAGGATAAATTTTAGAAGTGTCCTTCCCCTTTCGGTTTCGCGCATTTTTTTTATCCAGTCTATCATTGTAAAGTCTTTCCTAACAATTTATTTTTGTCGATGCCATTTAGGTAATCTTTTACTAGGCATCTGTTTTTACCTTCCGGTTTGATTTCAGTTATGATAATCTCTCCGTCTTGTGTACCTACTCCGAAGCCTTCTTTATAGATAGATATTATTTCTCCTGGTGTTCCCTTTTTAGAACCTATCTTAGAAGAATAGACTTTTATATGACGGTCGTCCATGAGGAAGTAAGATCCGGGAATACTATTCAATCCTCTTATATGGTCGTATATTTCTTTAGATGTCTTTGTGAAGTCTATTTTTTCGTCTTCTTTGGTGATGACGTAGCCATAAGTGACTCCATTTTCGTCCTGTTTTTGAGGCTTGACGGTGCCGTCTAAAATAGATTTGAGTGCAGTCAATAGAAGCGGTCCACCCATACTTTTCAACTTCGCACTGAGGGTGTCGATAGTATCGTCTTCTGCGATTGGCGTACTTTCTTGAGAGATGATGTCGCCAGAATCCATGTGTTCATCCATGTACATAATGGTAATACCGGTTTCCTTTTCGCCGTTCATGATGGCTCTGTGGATAGGTGCTCCTCCCCTATATTTCGGCAAGAGCGAAGCGTGTACGTTGACGCAGCCATAGCGAGGTGCTTCTAACAATATTTTAGGAACTATTTGGCCATAGGCACAGGTGACTATTAAATCGGGCTTGACTTCTAATATGTGAGCATAATCTTCGCGAATTTTGTGTGGAGTGATGACTTCGATGCCGTTTTCAAGAGCTAGAGTTTTGATATATGACGGAGTCATTATCTGTTTGCGGCCCTGTTTTTTATCCGGTTGGCTTACTACTAAAACGACAGTGGTATTTTTTATTAAAGTTTCTAAAATGGGACCTGCAAATTCGGGAGTTCCCATGAAAACGACTCTTAAATCTTTCATAATTGCCTTCTTTCTATAAAGCTATTCTAACACATTTCGCTTTATATGAAAAGAGCCCTTAAAATAAGGACTGTATCTAACTTACTGGTCGACAAGAATGCTTTCTTCTGATTCTGTGAAATAATTTTTCAATTTAACTTTTAATAATTCTATCGTCTTTTCATAATTGTAATCTATCACAATAAGAGGAAAAGTGCTCAATACAAAAATTTCATCTCTTTCGTTTTTTAGTTGTAGCTGTCTTTTTAAAATTTCCATATGATTTATTTCATTAGATTTTATTATTTTTCTAGCTTTGTTATAATTATACATAATTATAAAACATAATTCCCTCGTCGTAATTTTATTTTTTCGAAGGCATGTAGTTGTATTTACTAATTTTTTATATTTGGTAAGGTTTTTAGTCGATATCATCCGGTTATAATAGTCGGGATCTGGTAAAGATTCTAAATGATAAAATGCTTCTGTCATGGGATAATTGATATAAAGCTTTCCCAATTCTGTTTCATTGTCGAATATTTTTAATAAGTCAATTATCGTCTCATCGCTGTATTTGTTATCTTGAGGATCAAAATCAAATATTAGATAAATAGCAGTAAAAGCATTTTT
>CAZXXI010000093.1:0-5385 GCA_964644815.1 uncultured Muribaculaceae bacterium | reverse complement strand
GGACTGAAGTATTAGCTAAGAAAAATGTACCTCAAAGTGCTACTGCTACTAAAGAACAGTTAGCAAATAATTTAGAAGTCCCTGTAGGACAAACATACTATTATAGACTTACAGTTACTCTAGAGAATTTAGATGGTGTAGACCAGACCCCAGATATCAATGCTATATTTAGTACAGAATTCAATTTAGAAGAGGCAAGCGAATCTCCATTTGAGAACGTGATAGCAAGTGTAAATTCGGGCAATCCAAACTTTGCATTAGCAGCGACAACTGACGAAGGAATATATGCCTTAGAAGATGACTATGGTACGAGTTATTACTATAGAGGAGCAAGTCAAACAAACTATATTAAATATGGTAAAAACAAGGCAAATCAAGACATGTACTGGAGAATCGTCAGAATAAATGGTGATGGTTCACTTCGCATTATTTATGATGGAACACAAGCCTATGCTAATGGAATAGCAGATGATTCAAGATATGCCAAAGTAGGCCAAGTATGGAACACTAACGCTAATGACAATAAATATGTAGGTTGGATGTTTGGAGGTGCACAAGGGGAAGCAAGTACATCAAAAGAACAAGCACAGAAGAACGAAACAAGTAGTGAAGCAAAAATCTATGTAGATTCATGGTACAAAGAGAATATAATAGACACAGGCTATGCAGAAAATGTAGCAGATACAATATTTTGTAGCGATAGAAGTACACCAGGACAAGCAACTACAGGTTGGTCCAGTGACACAGGTTTAGGATATGGAAGAAATACAACTCTTTATGGAGCGGTTACAAGAATGGGAATATATAAATCAAATGGAATAGCACCAAAATTCACCTGTGACGTAAAGAATGATTCTTTCACAATAAATGAAAGTAACGAAGGAAATGGTGCATTAACTTACCCGGTAGGACTAATAACAGCAGATGAAATATTAGCTGCAGGCAGCGGAAAATCTGGAACAATAAATACGGTGTACTATTTATACAAATCTAATAATTATTATGGATGGTCATTTTCTCCTGATAATTATACCACTTATGCTGCTTTATTGGTATATGGATATAAAAGTGATAATCTTGCAAGTTCATACACTAATGCGACTAGACATGCTATAGCTCCTGTCATAAATCTATCAGCTGAATACGCCAGCGAACTAATTGGAGACGGAACTATGACTAATCCTTACCGCGCAAAAGGTGTTAATCCTTAAGAGAAAGTAGGAAAAAGATATGCAAGAAAAGAATAACAAAACAAAGATAGTTTTAGGAGTTATATTTGTCGCGAGCATTGCAGTTATCATAGGTTCTTTATCTTATGCCTATTTTTCTATAGATACGAGCGATAATAAGAATCAAGAAGTCGTAATCCAATCTGGAACTATGCAACTCCGGTTTGCAGATAACGACACAGGTTTTAATGGTAAACTTAACTTTGGTGAATCAACAGAGAAATTATTCATTCTCGAAAATACTGGAACACTTCCTTCTAAAGCTAAGATAAACTTTACCAATATGATAAATACATATCAAAAAGGCTCTCTAACTTATAAACTAGAATATAAGACTACAGAAGATGGGACGACATGGACAGAAGTATTAGCTAAAAAGAATGTACCTCAAAGTGCTATTGCAACCAAAGAACAACTAGCAAATAATTTAGAAGTGCCAGTAGGACAAACATATTACTATAGACTTACAGTTACTTTAGAGAACTTGGAAGGTGTAGATCAAACACAGGATATCAATGCAGTATTCAGTACAGAGTTTAATCTAGAAGAAGCAAGCGAATCGCCATTTGAGAAAGTAATAGCAGGTGTAAATTCAGGTAATCCAAATTTTGCAGTCGCCGCTACAACAGATGAAGGAATATATGCCTTAGAAGATGATTATGGAACTAGTTATTACTATAGGGGAGCAAGTCAAACAAATTATATCAAATATGGAAAGAACAAAACAGGACAGGATATGTACTGGCGAATCATCAGAATCAACGGAGATGGTTCACTGCGTATCATCTACGATGGAACACAAGCCTATGCGAATGGAACAGAAAATGATTCAAGATATGCTAAAGTAGGACAAGTATGGAATACTAAATACGATGATAATAAATATGTTGGTTATATGTTCGGAGGAACACAAGGAGAAGCGAGTACATCAAAGGAACAAGCTCAAGCCAATGAAACAGATAGTGAAGCAAAAACAGCAGTGGACACATGGTATAAAGAAAATATAGTAGATACGGGTTACGGAACAAATATAGTAGATGCCATATTTTGCAATGATAGAAGCACCCCAGGAAAAGAAATAACAGGATACTCGAGCGATAAAGGTTTAGGTTACGGCAATAACTCAACTGCATATGGACTTCATGCACGAATAGGAGCAAGTAAACCAGACGGGATAGAGCCAAAATTCATGTGTGACGTGAAGAACGACAGTTTCACAGTAAATGAAAATGAAAAAGGGAATGGGGATTTAACATATCCAGTAGGTTTAATAACAGGAGACGAAATACTGGCCGCAGGCAGTGGGAAATATTATACAAGTGCAAATCAAGCGTATTACTTATATAAATCTTCTACTTATTATGGTTGGTCGCTCTCATCCGATTACTTTTCTGGTTTTTGGGCTACTATATGCGCAGTTTATGAAAAAGGTGCTCTGTATGGAATAGGTAGTTATGTAACAAAGGGTGCCATAGCCCCTGTCATCAACCTATCTCAAGAATACGCAGAAAATCTAATTGGAGACGGAACTATGGCCAATCCTTATCGCGCTGACGAAGTAGAACCTTAATCGAAAGTAGGTAAAAGATATGCAAGAAAAAAATAAGAAGACTAAAGTTGTATTAGGGGTAATCTTTGTCGCGAGCATCGCGGTCATTATAGGTTCTATTTCTTATGCTTATTTTAGCTTAGAAAGAGGCGAAGTAAAGAACCAAGAGTTATCCATCACTTCTGGAACTATGCGCATGACCTTCAGCGATAACGACTCCGGATTTAATGGTTCTTTAAATTTTGGCGAGTCAGCAGAAAAATTATTCATACTCGAAAATACAGGAACTTTACCGACATCTGGAAGAATAATTTTCACTAATATGATAAATACTTATTTAGAAAGCTCGCTTACTTATAAGTTAGATTATAAAACGAGTGAAGATAGTACTACTTGGATTGACGCTTCAGAAAAAAAGAATGTACCTCAAAGCGATACCGCTGCAACAAAATCTTTATCGCAAGTCATAGAGTTACCAGTAGGAGCTAAATACTATTATAGACTTACTATAACACTAGAAAACTTAGATGGAGTAGACCAGACAGCAGATTTAAATGCCATTTTTTCGAGTACATTTAGTATAACAGAAGGTAAAGAATCACCTTTTGAAAAAGTAATCGCCAGCGTTAACGAAGGAGCCCCTAATTATACCGCCGCAGCTACAATCGACGAAGGATTATACGCAATAGAAGACGACTATGGGACTAGCTACTACTACAGAGGGGCCAGCCAAACAAATTATATTAAATATGGTAAAAACAAAGATAATCAAGATATGTATTGGAGAATCATCAGAATCAATGGAGATGGTTCACTGAGAATCATCTATGACGGTACACAAGCCTTTGATAATGGAACAGCAGATGATTCAAGATATGCAAAAATAAAGCAGGTATGGAATAGTAAAAATAACGACAATAAATATGTCGGTTGGATGTTTGGAGGAGCCCAAGGAATAACAAGTACATCTAAAGAACAAGCTCAGACAAACGAAACTAGTAGTGATGCCAAAATAGCAGTGGATACGTGGTATAAAGAAAACATATTGGAGACAGGATACGGGATAAATGTAGTAGATGAAACATTTTGTAACGACAGAAGTACACCAGGAAAAGCAGTAACAGGTTATGAATCTGATACAGGACTAGGTTATGGACCAAATAAAACTGCATTTGGCGCATACGCAAGAATCGGAGTAAGTAAGTCATCTGAAATAGCTCCAAAATTCACTTGTGATATAAAAAATGATGCTTTCACAGTAAATGAAAGTGACAAAGGAAACGGAGCATTAACATATCCAGTAGGACTTATCACAGCAGATGAAGCACTAGCAGCCGGCAGTGGCAAATATGGAACAAACAATACATCATATTATTTATACAAGTCATCAAATGTTTATGGATGGTCGCTCTCACCTCGTATGTTCGGTACTGCTGCAGGTGTAAATGTAATCTATGACAGTAGCTACTTAAACTACCCTGCCGTTCATGATATAAACGGCGCCATAGCGCCCGTCATTAACCTCTCTGCAGATTACGCTAGTGAACTCATCGGAGATGGAACTATGACCAATCCATATCGTGCTGAGGGTGTAGAGCCTTAATCGAAAGTAGGTAAATTATATGCAAGAAAAAAACAAGAAAACTAAAGTAGTATTGGGAGTAATCTTTGTCGCGAGCATCGCAGTTATAATAGGTTCGTTGTCTTATGCGTATTTCAGTTTAGAAACGGGAGAAATAAAGAACCAAGAGTTATCAATAACATCAGGAACTATGCACATGACCTTCAGCGATAACGACTCCGGCTTTAATGGGTCTTTGAACTTTGGAGAATCAGCAGAGAAGTTGTTTATACTTGAAAACACTGGAACACTGCCTGTAGTAGGTAAAATAAACTTTGTCGATATGGTAAACACATACTTAAATGGTTCTTTAACTTATAAACTAGACTATAAAATTTCAGAAGAAGATACAACTTGGACTGAAGTATTAGCAAAGAAGAATGTACCTCAAAGCAGTACTCCTACGACAAAAGATTTATCTAAGAACATAGAGTTACCCGTAGGAGCCAAGTATTATTATAGATTAACTATAACACTAGAAAACTTAGAAGGCGTAGACCAAACACAAGATTTAAATGCAGTATTTAGTACAACATTTAATATTGAAGATGCCACAAAATTTAATAAAGGATGGTTACAACAAGCGGTTATAGATATTTCTAATAATGAGATACCAGAAAATGTTAATGAAGGTAATCCTGATTTTGTGGTAGCGGCTACTACTGATGAAGGAATATATGCTTTAGAGGATGATTATGGGACGAGTTATTATTATAGAGGAGCAGTCAAAAACAACTATATTAAATATGGCAAAAGTAAAGATAATCAAGACATGTACTGGAGAATCATCAGAATAAATGGAGATGGCAGTGTAAGGATAATCTATGATGGAACTCAAGCTTTCGATAATGGAGTAGATGATGATGGAAGATTCGCTAAAACAAGACAAGTATGGAATTATGAAGAAAAAGACGCTAAATATGTTGGATGGATGTTCGGAGGAACACAAGGAGAAGCGAGTACATCAAAGGAACAAGCTCAAGCCA
>CAZXXI010000092.1:0-5387 GCA_964644815.1 uncultured Muribaculaceae bacterium | reverse complement strand
TCTATGTTCTTTGTACAATTTTTGTTTAGATATTTAGTTTCGCAAGAGGTCTATTCAAAAATATATTCATTATAAGTATTCTTTTATTGAATATCATAGCGTCAAAATAAAAATATTAACGATAAAATAGGTTAAATGGTTTTTATATTTCGGTGAACTGTTGTATAATAGAAAACGAAAAAGAGGGATAATCATGGATGGACGAAAGATTTTGAGATTTAGTGGAGTGTTGTGCCTTTTAATAGTAATTTTGGGAATCATCAGGTTGTCACTTGAAGCCTTTGAAGAAGCAAAAGTGAGAAGTGCAGTTATCGAAGTGGAGTTAGTTGATAATCTGGACGTAGCCTTCGATAGCGATGTCAACTTGTCGAGCTTAATCGAGAGTATAAACGGCGAGGTAGACGACGACTTTAAAATAGATACGGGTAAACTTGGAGAGGGCGAAGTAACTTTTAAGTATACCAATGACGATGGCATAGGCGTATCTTATTCATTTAAAATTAACGTCGTCGACGAGGTTGCACCTTTAGTTATGTTGGGAAACGACTATTATGTGACGACGAGCTTTAGTGGACGATTAGAAGAAAAGATACTGTGTGCGGACGATACGGATGATGAACCTTATTGCAAAGTGGAGGGAACTTACGACATTAAAAAGCCCGGGAACTACAATTTGCGGTTTGTAGCTCGCGATAAAGCAGGAAATGAAACGGTTAAACCTTTCGTCTTGCACGTCTCTAAACCGAGTTCGACGAGTGGCAACAGTTACACATTGCCGAGAGTAACTCTAAATGATGCAAAAGAGAGATTTAAAGATGTCGATGCTGTTTTGGGTGTCGATGTATCTTCTTGGCAGGGCGACATAGATTTTGCGAAAGTTAAAGAGGCGGGGATTGAGTTTGCCATGGTGAGAGTCGGTTCGAAATGGGGCAGAGATAAAGATTTCTTCTTAGACTCGAAGTTCGAAAGAAATATGAAAGGATTTAACGAAGTAGGCATTCCTGTCGGAGCATATTTTTATTCCTATGCCCAAAACGCAAAAGAAGCCGAAGAAGAAGCCGAATGGTTAGTTGATAAGTTACAAGATTATGATGTCGATTTGCCGATAGCTTTCGATTTCGAAGATTGGTCTAACTACAACAGCTATAAAATGAGCATATATAGATTAAACGAGAATTATAGAGCTTTTCTAAACGTTTTAGAAAAAGCTGGGTATGAAGGTATGCTTTATAGCAGCGTCAATTATATAAATAGAATGTGGAAGCTGGAGAATAAAAGAGTATGGGTGGCCCATTATACGTCGAAGGCCGATTACAGCGGTTCTTACGACTTTTGGCAGTTTTCATCCGCGGGGAGAGTCGATGGAATTCCAGCTGATGTCGATTTGAACGTCTGGTATAAGAAGTAGGTGATAAAAGTGAGAAAGAAAGTATTAGTGACAGGAGGATCTAGGGGACTGGGTTCCGCTATAGTGGAGGAATTCGCTCGTAATGGCTATGACGTGTTGTTTACTTATAATAAGAGTTTTCAAGAAGCTGAAGAATTAAAGATTAGAATCAGTGCTAGCTATGGAGTAGGCGTAGATGCTAAAGCTCTGGATTTGGAAAGAGATGAAGATATCGAGGCGGTAGCGGCTTGGGCTAGCGATATAGATGTCCTCGTTAACAATGCCGCTTATAATGACGATTTTAGCCTTTTTACAAAGAAAAAAGAAGACCTTTTGAAAACCTATACCATCAATGCCGTAGGTCCGTTCCTTTTGGCGACGAAATTATTTGAAAGTTTGAAAAAAAAGGATGGGAATGTCGTAAACGTTGCCTCGACGAATGGGATAGATACTATGTATCCGGAGAGCGTCGATTACGATGCATCAAAAGCTGCCCTGATTAACATAACAAAAAATTTAGCGACAGCATTTTGTCCGGACGTTCGAGTAAATGCCGTCGCACCCGGTTGGATAAATACAGATTCAACGGTAGACATGGAAGAAAAGTTTAGAAAAAGGGAAGAGAATAAAACGCTTTTAGGCCGATTTGCCAGTCCAAAAGAGGTGGCTAGAGTGGTGTATTTTGTCGCTTCTAGTGAAGCATCATATATAAATGGAGCTGTAATAAGAGTAGATGGAGGAGATAAAGGTGGATATTGAAAAACTGTTCAAAGAAGCGGAAGCTAGACTGCAAGGAGAATTTAGTAAAATAGATGAAAAGGTATATAGAAATAGCAGAAGAGTAATAGATGCTTTTCATAAGTATAAAGTGAGCGAAGTCCATTTCAATTCGACAAATGGGTACGGGTATAACGATATCGGTCGTGACGTCATCGAAAAAGTGTTTGCTGATGTTTTAGGAGCAGAGAGTGCTTTAGTTAGAAATCAGTTAGTCTCGGGTTCGCATGCTTTAAATGTAGGACTTTTTTCTGTATTGAGGCCGGGAGATGTCATGTTAGCAATTTCGGGAGAACCTTATGATACTTTAAAAGAAGTTGTCGGTATCAGAGATAATGCGAGTTCTTTAAAGGCCTTTAAAATCGATTACGAAGAGATAGACTTGGCTGATGACGATTTCGACGACGAGAAGATAGTTGAATGCGTCAAAAATAAGTTTTATAAGCTCATCCACATCCAAAGATCGCGCGGATATTCGACGAGAGCCAGTCTGACAATAGATAAACTGAAAAGAATTATAGCTAAGATTAAAGAGATTAGTCCAGAGTCGATTATATTTGTCGATAACTGTTACTGTGAATTTGTCGAAGAACTTTCGCCTTGCGAAGTGGGAGCAGACATTATAGTCGGATCATTGATTAAAAATTTAGGAGGCGGGGTAGCTCCCAATGGCGCCTATATAGCTGGAAAGAAAGAATATGTCGATTTAGCGGGTGAACGACTTACTCTACCGGGTGAGGGAAGGGATGTAGGTCCGACACTCGGAATAAACGCCGAATTTTTAAGAGGCCTCTATATGGCTCCATCGGTCGTCGGCAACAGTGAGAAAATAGCTGTTCTCGCGAGTTATGTCTTAACTAAACTCGGATACGAGGTCTTTCCTCGTTACGACGAGAGACGGGCTGATATCGTGAGTATGATAGTATTTAACGATGCCCAGAAATTGATAAGGTTCGTCCAAGGAATACAAAAGGGTTCGGCGATAGACGCTCACGCCCTGGTAGAACCTACTGCCATGCCCGGTTATGAAGATGAAATCATCATGGCTTCGGGCAGTTTTGTCCAGGGTTCTTCTATCGAAATAAGCTGCGATGGCCCGATTAGACCTCCTTATATTGCCTACTTGCAAGGCGGTATAACTTATGAATATGGTAAAATTGCTCTAGAGACTGCCATTTTAAACATGGAGGAAATATGATAGTCAACGGTAAAGAATATGACATAGATGAACTCATGAAGACGATAGAAGTTGAGGCTAACAGCTTTGTCGAAGCGGGCAATTTAATGCTCACGAAAAGGGAAGTCGATATATTGAAGAGAAATTTCATAGATTATGAGACGTGCAACTCCCTTAAAGATCTGATGATAAGGATTCAAGCCGTGTTAGAGGACGAGACTATCGAAGATGAAGAGCTCGACGAACTAGATTACGTGCTAGAGAAGATAAGCGAACGGGATTATTATGACTACAAAAATTAGTGACCTCTCTATAGCGCACCGAGGACTTTGGGATGATGATGTACCAGAAAACAGTCTCAGAGCTTTTAAAAGATGTGTCGAAAAGAGAATCCCCATCGAACTCGATGTCCACATATTAAAAGATGGCAATCTCGTCGTGTTCCACGACAACAATCTCATAAGGATGACGGGGATGGATGCGAAAATTAGAAAGATGACTTTGGAGGATGTGGAAAAGTTACGACTTTTGCACAGCGAGGAGAGAATTCCTAAGTTGACCGATGTCTTAAAATTAGTAGATGGGAAAGTACTTTTGGACATCGAATTAAAAGGCGATGGCAGGGGATTTAAGATATGTCGCCACTTTGCCGAATTGATGGACGGTTACAAAGGAGAGTTCTTCGTAAAATCTTTCAATCCTTTATTCATCATGTGGTTTAGGCTTTTTAGGCCACTTTATACTCGTGGACTTTTGGCATCAAAATTTAAAAAATCCAAAATCTTTAAACCGGTTAAGTTTATTCTAGCCAATATGTGGTTAAATTTTTTATGTAAACCGGATTTTATCGCTTATAAATATGACGATTTACCAAATAAGCGCATCGAAAAACTCTATGAAAAGGGAATGCCCATAATTCTTTGGACTGTGAGAAGCGAGAAAATAGATTCCAAATACGACGGGATTATATATGAGGAAGTGTTGAATAAAGAGGACAGTAGCAAAGTGTAAAAGATATTCAAACGTCTGTAAAGATATCAATCTTATTTACATATAATATAGGATGCAGATGTCAATAAAATCTTTAAAAGTCTTTTAAAGATTAGCTAAACCAGAGAGAGGCGTTGACATATAAAAGAGGAAACTGACGATGAGTTTTCCTCTTTTTTGTATTTATTCACACTTTTTATAGACGGAGTCTTCTGTTACATAGCCCTCGCTTATTCTGTACGGTGCTCTGTCGTAAGGATTGGCGTTTTCGATGACGAATTCTTCGTCACATACATTTTTTACAACTTCATCGCTATTTGGTCCTTTGTATATGGCACCCGTTACAAATACTCTATCTCCACGTTTGAATTTGAGATCTTTTTCGTCTAAATGGTTTAATCCATTTTCTCTTATTATCTTAGGATAATCATAGAAAGCAATGTCGCCATCTACACGTCCACGGATACCTGCGAGTTCTTCATACGCCGTATGTTGCCACATACCAGCGGGTTTTTTATAGGTAAATTCGTCTCCCCATTCGGCAACCCATTTATCATACCTGTCTAAGACTTCGCTGTCTAAATTGCTCATGAGTCTATTGAGACTGGAATATATTCCTACATAGTATCCTTCTTTTTCCATTTCTTCGCAGTAAAAATTTACTATTTCAGCGAGATGCTCTTTTGGAAGTGCCATCTGTCGACGAGATTCGACGTCTAAGAAAACGGGATATTCCAGTTTTTTATCCTTTATGAGGCGTAGTGTGTGGTCTACTTCACTTCTCGCATCATCGATTGTCGTCGCGTAGCTATAGAGGTATACTCCAAAGGGGATACCTAGTCTATTGCATTCTTCGGCATTTCTTTCAAAATATAAGTCGTCGTTTGCACGGCGGTCGTTGCCAAAGCCACATCTAAGGATTGCAAAGTCTATGAAAGGTTTTACTCGCGTCCAATCGATTCTGCCTTGCCATGAAGATACATCGATTCCTCTTGCCATATTTTCACTCCTTCCCATTAGTAGTTTATGCGAAGGAAAAAATGTTGTGAATAAATT
>CAZXXI010000091.1:0-5463 GCA_964644815.1 uncultured Muribaculaceae bacterium | reverse complement strand
CGCTGAAAGTCATGCGCATTGTACCAGAAGTAATGGATAATTCTTGGTTTTTGACTTCGCCTGTCTCAAGACTGAAGTAAGCATAAGATAGGGAACCTATGATAACCGCGATACTCGCAACGAAGATTACTCCTAATACTATATTTGTATTCTTATTTTTTTCTTGCATATATTTTACCTACTTTCTATTAAGGTTCTACACCTTCAGCGCGGTATGGATTCGTTATAGTACCGTCTCCGATAAGTTCACTTGCGTATTCAGCACTTAGATTTATGACAGGCGCAATCGCGCCTAACCCACGGTCAACATAATTTAAGGCCCCACCGCTAGTGACAACAAATAAATAAACAAGACCATTTTGATTCATATTACAAGGCGAGAGCGACAAACCGTAATAATTTGATGATTTGTATAGATAATATGAGCTGTTTGCTGTTGCATATTTTCCACTGCCTGCTGCTAGTATTTCATCTGCTGTTATTAACCCTACTGGATAAGTTAAAGCACCATTTCCTTTTTCACTTTCATTTACTGTAAAAGCATCATTTTTCACTTCACAAGTAAATTTTGGTGCGACATTATCAGTTTTCCACACTCCTGCTCTTGCTGTTACGCCATATCCCGTTGCATTTTTTCCATATCCTAATCCTGTATCACCTATCAATCCCGTCGTTGCTTCCCCTGGTGTGCTTCTATCATTACAGAATATAGCATCTATTACATTTGTTCCATACCCTGTATCTATTATATTCTCTTTATACCAAGCATCTACTGCTACTTTAGCATCACAACTAGTTTCATTCTTTTGGGCTTGTTCTTTTGATGTACTCGCTTCTCCTTGGGCTCCTCCGAACATATATCCTACATATTTGTTTTCTCGATACTGAGTATTCCATCCCTGTCCTACTTTGGCATATCTTGTTTCATTCGCTATTCCATTTGTATAAGCTTGAGTACCATCATAAATGATGCGTAGAGAACCATCACCATTGATTCTGATTATTCTCCAATACATATCTTGACCATCTTTGTTTTTTCCATATTTGAGGTAGTTAGTTTGACTGGTTCCCCTATAGTAATAACTTGTTCCAAAGTCATCTTCTAAAGCATATATTCCTTCGTCTGTCGTGGCTGCTGTTACAAAATTTGGATTTCCAGAGTTTGCATTAGCAATGACTTCATCGAATGGTGAATTACTGCTACTCTCAGTTATACCCTCTGTTATGTTAAATGTACTAGAGAAACTTGCATTTATATCTGCTGTTTGGTCTACACCTGCTAAATTTTCTAGTATTATAGTTAATCTATAATAGTATTTAGCACCCACTGGTAACTCTATATTTTTGGATAAAGCCTTTGTTATAGGAGTACTGCTTTGAGGTACGTTTTTCTTGGCTAACACTTCTATCCAAGTCGTACTCTCTTCTGAAGTTTTATAATCTAATTTATAAGTAAGTGAACCATCTAAATATGTGTTTATCATATCGACAAAGTTTATCTTACCTACTACTGGTAGAGTTCCTGTATTTTCGAGTATAAACAACTTCTCAGCAGATTCTCCAAAGTTCAAAGCCCCATTAAAGCCGGAGTCGTTGTCGCTGAAGGTAAGACGCATCGTTCCAGAAGTTATCGACAATTCTTGGTTCTTTACTTCACCTATCTCCAGACTGAAATAAGCATAAGATAGTGAGCCTATGATAACTGCGATACTTGCGACAAAGATTACTCCTAAAACTAAATTTGTCTTTCTATTCATACTAACTAGCTCCTTATTTATATGACTTTTATGTCCTATTATCATGTTTAAATTATACAACTCCATAGGGTATTAAGGCAAGCGAAATTGCAACTATTCACCGAAGTTTTGTGTTTCATATTTAGTATACAGTATTTACTTTAAAATTTTTGTCAAAAAAAAGACTTAACCAGTCTTCTCTAATTTGGCAAATACTGTTTTAACCAATCGGGCATATCGGCATCACCTATAGTCCACGACCTCTCAGGATATTTGTCCTCTTCCCAGTTGTTCTCATCTCCGTCGAAGTGCTTCCATCTATGGCACTTATACTTTACAATCGTGTCTCCTTCCAATCGGTATTCGTTCCAGTAATAGTTCTGTTTACCAAACCCCTTCCATTCGCTAGTAGTATATATCGTCATAATTAACTCCTTTCTAATTTTCTACTTCGGAGGAGCTTTCGTATCCCCCGAAGACGGCAATGGCATTGGCGATAAATCGGCATCCTTCTTTTCCTATCGCCTCTTCCTTCATTCGTGCGACGTCGCCATAAAGATAATTGTTCACTTCGCATCTTACGAATTGTTCCTTCGTTATCTCTTTCAGTTCTTCGAATAATTCGATTCTATTCTCATAGAGCATCTTGACCAAGAGCTGTACTTCGTCGTCGTGCACACCCGAGTCTTGTCGTTTCAAAATTTCTAATGGAATAACCGTCTCCATCATCAATCCTACACCCTCCTGCGTACATGACAATTCTGCTATGTCTCCAGCGAGCATTTTTTCGACTAAAGAGGCGAGTTCTGAAGCTTTTTCATCGCCATCTAAATTCCACCCTTCCAAACTTTTTTCATAGAACTCTTGAGCTGTTACGCTGCCCATCTCCTTTGGTCTCAAAGGAATTCGTCCAGTTAGCTTGATAAACTTTGCATAACCTAGATTTCTTTCTATCGCTTCCCTCTTCTCTTCGAGCTCTCGTATCTTCTTCTCTAAAGATTCAGCATAATCGAAAGACTCATCTTCATCCATCGCCTTAATCTCTTTCAAAGAGTAACCTACTCCTTGTAAAACTCTTATATTCCAAATTCTATCGATGTCCTTTTCAGTATAATCCCTATACTTACCTCCTTCATTTTTAGGCATTAATCCTTCCTCTTCATAATTTCGAAGAGCCTTCCGCGATATGCCGAGATTATCCTCTATCCACTTTACTCTGTAACCCAAACGGTCACCTCCTAACACAAGACCATTATAAAACATTGCCCTTAGGACAAGTCAACACTTTTTTTAAAAATTCTTTCAATAAAAAAGAACCGACTGTATAAGTCGATATCTAAACACATTTTCAAAACAGAGATAGTTATTCTTTGGAAGTCTCTTTTTTAGACTTCACTAATTCATCGTGATAAAAATAATTGATATATTTTATGTGGTTCTTTTGACAATACTCACTTATCTCTTCGCCTAAAGTTCTCCAATACGTTTTATCGTTTTTAATAAATATATCTCTATACTTTTCATATAATTCGGAATAATTCTTTTGAATGTAATCCATTATATATGTTTTATATTGACCTCTCAAGTTGAGGTTTTCAAACCAATACTCATCTATAAATTCTTTAGATTTTTCTATTATCTCTTTCCATTCGGTGATATATGGAAATATCGGAGACATGAATAAAACTGTATATATTCCTGCTTCATGCAATTTTCTTAAAGTATCCAGCCTCTCTTCTATCGAACTCGCATTGTCCATATCTTTTCTAAATTCTTCATCTATAGTATTAATTGACATGCTGACGGTGAGATTCTTTATTCTTTTCAATAAATCCAAATCGCGAAGTATCAGTTTAGATTTAGTCGAAATGGATAAATAACAATCCGAATCGACTAATTGTTCTAAAATACTTCTAGTCAATCCGTATTTTTCTTCGAGGGCATTATAACAATCTGTCACGGACGACAAAAATACGTTTTTCTTACTTATTTTTTTTAAATTTATCTTTTTGTCACATCTTTTGACGTCTACAAAAGTTCCCCATTCTTCGGTATGCCCTGTAAATCTCTTCATGAAAGAGGCATAACAGTACTTGCAGCCATGCGAACAACCGACGTATGGATTTATTACATAGTCGCTCGCGGGCAAGTTAGACTTCGTCAAATAATCGTTTACTTCTATTTCTTTTACTATCATAATTACTCTCCTCTATAGAAAATTTTCTTCTATAATATTATCCAAATCTTTTATAAAATTGTCATCATAACTATTTAATAGGTGAAAATTATGTTCATATTTGCTATAATCACCAATAAAATAATCTCTCAATCTAAATTCTTCTTCTCTAGTTCTCGTTATATTTTTTCCCTTTTCCTCATATCTCTTAGCTATATTCTCATATCTCAAATCGTCATTTTTAGCCTCTACTAATATGCGATACCGACATAGATTCCATATTCTTTTTAGTTCTACTAATCTAAAAAAGTCTATTATAATCCAGTCATATCTTTCTTTAGCGTAATCTATTTCTTTTAGTAACATTTCTTCTAAATCGTCAAAACTTTCGTCAAAAATAATCTTTTGCTTTTCTGGAAAATTTATAAAGTGAATCGTATTAAGAGTTCCATCGACGATGATATCATCCCCAAAAAGTTCTTTTAATCTATCGCTTTTCTTGGTCAACAGATAATTGATGTGCATCTTGTCTACTTCCAGTATTTTAACCCTATCCAATTTTTCACTCAAATACCTAGCCGCAGTGCTCTTGCCCGCTCCACTTTTACCATAAATACCAATAACTTTTAACTCCATAATCATTAGACTCCCTTTTGCTTAGTGTCATCATTTTTTATTTTTTCAGTAATCCGACTAAGTTTATTGATCGATTCGAAATACTCTTTTTCTATTGGACTGAGTTCTTTTATTTGATACTTATCATATTCTGCTTTAGCTTTTTCGATAGCTTTCTTGTGACTCACATTTCCAGCATCTTTTAAAACATTCGCATCTAAAGAATTAAGTATTTTATCGAGTTGATTGATATAATCTTTCATTCTCATCGGTTTATGTTTCATAGCTTGAAATTCAGCAAAATCAAAATATCCTGAAACTAAATTATTTAACATCATCAATTCCTCTTCGGTTAAATAGTTTTTAGCAATATCTATATCATTGATACTTGGCAATTCTCTTTAAAACTAGTAAGTCCCATAAAAGGTTTGTTAGCATTTGCTCGATTATAAATTACTTCTGCAGCGGTATTTCCATGAGCTGCATAATGAAACTTGTTTTGCACTATTTTAAAGAATTTAATCGTTTCTTCTGCTTTAGGATTGTAATCGATAGCGGTAGCATACAAATCGAGGACTTGTCTATACAAAACTTTTTCACTTGAACGTATATCTTTAATACGATTTAGAAGTTCATAGAAATATTTTCCACCACCAAGATTTTTAAGACGCTCATCGTCCATGGTATATCCTTTAATAATATATTCTTTAATTCTTTCCGTTGCCCATTTTCTAAATCTTACACCTTCTAAGGATTTTACGCGATAGCCAACACTTATTACCACGTCTAGATTATAATAATCAACTAAATGAGTTTGACTTTTGCCAGCTATTGCACCATGTATAGTGGTTGTTGCAAATTTTGCAACAACCTCACTTCTATTTAATTCTTCTTCAGCAAATATATTTTTTATATGTCTAGAAATTACTGATTTAT
>CAZXXI010000090.1:0-5465 GCA_964644815.1 uncultured Muribaculaceae bacterium | reverse complement strand
AATATAATAAAAAGTGTAAACAAGAGTGGTGGAAAGAGAAGTTCTTTCCACTTTCTTTGAAAGAAAGTGGCCTGTCCGGCAGGACCCGCCGGAGGCAACACTTTTAAACTTTAATCTCACTATCTAAGTAACTGAGATTAGACAAAGTATGATAAATCGGTAAGAGGTTAGAACCCTCTAAATAGGGAAGACTAATAGGTTGTAGCTCTTCTCTTTTTTTGAGACGAGAACTATTACAAGTAGATTCATTACATTGAGATATCTCAGAAGATTGATTATATGTTTGTAAATAAGTATTGAAAAGATTTATACCATTAATTTTTGCATCATTGAGCATGAAGTATTTATTGATATTGCTTTCTTTATAACCTTTAGGTCTAGAAGCGAAAGTAGAAGCAATAAAGTGTGAAATATGGGCTTCCATTGAAGAACCGATATCAGAAGCAACCATATGTTTAGCTGCTTTGTAATGGTTAAGTAAATATTTTATCTTTTTTTCTATTGTAGATTTTTTATGAGGATATTTATCTATATAGGTATTGAGTGCATTTTTGAACACTTTTCTTTTATCATTAAGAAATGATTGAAATAAATTTTTTCGTTCTTCTGGAACAGTCGTGATATGGTTGATTGCTTGCTTAAAATGGAATAAACACAGTAAGTGGTCTATTTTTTGGAAAGACTCGAGTTTTAGTTCGTGCATACCAGCAGTAAGCCAATTACCTCCATCGGAGAGTACATAGAAATTTTTTATTTCATCATAATTATATATTTCTATAAGTCTATCTAATAGTTCTTCCCAAGGTTTACTAGAACAGCAAGTGAATACATGCCTATTGATAAGGGCTCTTCTACCTTTGCTAACCTGTTTGACTCCTTCAAATACGACAAAAGCTTTAGCCATAATGTCACCGTCTTTACCTTGAGCTCCAATGTATTTCTCATCTGCCATAATGTATAGAATACGAGGAGTAGAATCGCGTCTTTCATAAACGACGGTAGTATTCCATTCGCCGAGCCAATTGTTGACCGTTTGTCTCGATATGGCAAACGGAATAGTATTCTTAGCTGTTAAGTTAGCTACATCTGTTATTCTTTCGCCGACAATTCTGCCAGCTTGAGCTTGATTAGTATAGAACGTTTCTCTTATGGCAAGACCTTTGACTATAGGGTCATAATGGTCATATTTAGGTAGACCAAGTACCTCGTCAATATAGAAGTAGTATTCGCTTCTATCTTTAGTTTCATAAAGAGTTCTAGTGAATGTTAAATCACCTAAGACAGTGGTAATAGTTCTAGGTACGTTTTTCTTATTTACATAGTAAGTTCGCTTCCTTTCCTTGGAATCTCTATAGTAAGCATCAAACTCTTCGATTACTTCTATAATGACTTCTTTAGCTATATCGTTGGAAACACGGTTAGCCTCACTTACGAGAGTAAGATAAGTATTGTCTGTACCAGTAAAACTATTCATCAAACTATCTACAAAAGTAGAGGTTAGAAAATTTATTTTACTTTCGAGTCGATTTTTTAACACATTTCTAAAGTTTTGTGATAATATATTCATATGAACACCTGATTTCTAGTATATGAACACTATTATTATATCAGATGTTCTTTTTTTTGTGTTTCCGAATCCATTTTACTCTATCATTGTGAAAATCGTATTGCAAAAAAACACTTAATATGTTATATTATGAGTAACACAAGCGGTGTTTTTATTTTGGAGGAATTTATTATGGCAAAAGAAACCGTCAAAGTCGACAACGATTTAGCAGATATCAAACTAGAAAAAAGCGATAAAATCGTAAAGACAAAAGAAAAAAAAGAAAAACAGAAGACCGTCAACGAAAAGAAAACTGGTAAAGAAAAAGAAGGCTATTTCAAGAAACTTCGCGCTGAAATCAAATTGGTCACTTGGCCAACGCGCAAAAACGTCTTCAAATATTCTTTTGCAGCTATCATGATGATTATGTTACTCGCCGTCTTCTTTATAGGCGTATCGGCATTATTCGACTTATTATACAGTTTTGTACAAGGATGGATTGGTTAATATGGATAAACTATGGTATGTAGTAAACACTTACAGTGGCCACGAGTATAAAGTAAAACAAAAACTCGAATCGCGTGCAGAATCGATGGGATTTCAGGACAACATCTTCAGAGTAATAGTACCAGAAGCAACCGAAATCAAAAAGAAGAAGGATGGAACTGAAGAAAAAAAACAGGTTAAATTATTCCCGGGATATATTCTAGTCGAAATGATTATGTCTGATGAAGCATGGTATATAGTCCGTAACACTCCAGGTGTTACAGGATTCATCGGCTCCAGCGGAAAGGGTGCTAAACCGACACCTCTTCCTCCACAGGAAATAGATAGAGTTCTCGCTAATATGGGTATGACGAGACTCGACTCAGAAAAAGAACTCGAAGTAGGTACAAAAGTCAAGATTATCGAAGGACCATTCTCTGGCATGAAAGGATCTATTGACTCAATCGACAAAGAAAATGCTAGATTGAATGTCTTAATCGACCTCTTCGGTCAAGAAACACCTGTCGAAGTCGAAATGTTCCAAGTGACCATCGAAAATTAAAGAATCAAAGGATATAACTATGTCCTTTTTTTCATAAAGGAGTTTTAAAAATGCATGAAAAAAGCAAAAATATTATTATAATCATATTGGCTGTTGCCTTACTTGTCTGTTTGGCGACTTTAGGCATAGTGCTAGCTAACCGCCAGAATGCCATCAAAGAACTGACGGGCACCGTCGTCGTCGCCGGCGAAAAATATCTCATCATCTCATCTGATGGCGAAGATTACTTGCTAAACGGTATCAAAGATAGTTATGAGATAGGTGACGAAATAAAAGTATCCTTTAAAGAAAAAAATCTCGATACTAAAAGTGAAATAAAGGCCGTCGAAATCGAAGAAGAAAAGCTTATAAATAGCGCATCAACAGATGAAACGGCCACGAATGACGAAACGTCTCCAAGCGATGAAGCTGACAATCGCGAAGAAACGCCAAATAACCCAGCACAAGATTCGCCAAACGCGAATATAAAACCCATCATCCCTGGAGAAAATGCCTCTACACCTTCATCAAAAAATACAGATGACGAAGTATTGAGCTACGTCACAGAGCTCGAAAGCGACTTCAAAAGTGGCAGCGTCAAAGACAGCTTAAAGAGCGGTTTCATAACCGTCGTCGATTTTATCTTCTACGACGGAACTATAAAGGGCCATACTTTTAAAGATTTATCCGACAGCGCTAAACTGAAAGTGTTAAGTGCAGCTCTATATTTCGATTCCAAAATCGATACTTACTTCCCAGGTTATAAAGAATCCATATCTATGACTACAGGTAAAATATACACGACCTTAAAAAAAGAAATCACCGAGAGTTATCTCAATGTGGCGACGCTGATATGTTCTAGCAACCAAGAATTGTGTACGACTGCTAAAAAAGGCTTTGGTGAACTCAAAAAGAACTTTGGTCTTTCTTGGGCACTGATAAAAGATATCGCTGGCGATGGAGTATCCAAACTGAAGTCTTGGTATGAAATATTTAGAGACGGCAAATAAACGCTTAGGTACACCGAAACATACTTCGATGTACTTTTTAAATATTTAAAAAAGTGATATGATGTAATCGATAGGAAGAAGGAAGTTTATGAAGTGTATAAAATGTAATAGGAATAATGTCTATAAAGCAAAATACTGCCAAAGTTGCCATTATGAATTTTCAGATAAGGAAAGGGAAATAGCGAAGGGCAAAACTATCCCGGGTAAAATAAAACGACTAAAGGAATTATATGAACTGGTCACGCTCAAAAAATTTACCGATGGATATATTCGAAAAATTATCGGTTTAATAATTGCCCTTGCACCAGGTGTTCTTTTGTTTATCAACAACGGTAATGCTTTAAAGATAGAAGAAAGTCCAAACTATCAAATACAGAAAAACGAAAAAGAGGACGAATATTACCTTTTGGTAAACGACGATGAAGCTACTCTCGACTTATATATACCGAACTCGATTGATAGTTTATCCGTCGAATATTACAACGCTGGCAGTGCCCAAAGCGCTACAAATTATTCAAAAGATGACACTATAACGCTTGTATCCAACGATGAAGAGGATTTCTACATCTTAAATGCTCTAGCGGACGGAAAAGTTATCGATAAGAAAAAAGTGTGCATCTATAGGACAGAGGTGTAACTCATGAAAAACGAAAAAAAGTTTTACTGTGCTTTCTGTGGCGAAAAAAATTCCTTCGAAAGTGAGTTATGCAAGAAGTGCAAAAGAGAACTCCACCCCGAAGAGCATCCGTGGAAAGACCACATCCTCGATGCTTTAGGAGACGACGCAATCGGTCGCGTCAAAGATAAAACTATAGACATCGTCGTCGAATACATCAAGACACACTGGTACGGCATATTGGTATCCCTCTCCCTCGTATTCAGTGCCACCGTAGGAATTGCAACCATAAATGGCAATGAGAAAGTAGAGACAGTCGACGAGAAGCCTAAAATAGTAACCGGTTCTCGCGAATTATCTTTAGATAGTGCTTTAGTTCAAAGGATTTATAACTATACAGTTTTACATAAAAAGGCTCCGGGCAAGACTTATATTTATACCAACAGATACGTCGACTATGAAACGAATCATAACTCTCTAAATCTTAGTAACGCTTTTCGCTATAATGATACTGTTTTGAAAGACGAAATAGAAGTCACCTCATGTGACACCCTAAAGGGCTATAAAGAAATCTATAGTACCTGTTTGACGGGCTATTATGTACTCGAGGAAACGGACGGCTACAAATACAAATTCTATGAAGCCGATTATAAAGGGTTCGCGAGTACTTACCACGAGATGTATGGCCTCGATAAAGTAATACCTAAAGAGATGTTCAATCCGGCTAGCCAAATAGCTTGTGAAATAAACGAAGATAGAGAAGATATGTTATGCTACAGTGAACAAGTTGCTTGGACGGACGACACCGAGATAGCCACCAAACTGATTAAGGCCATCAAAGATGATAATAAAATCGCTTTATACGATTATGTTCTCTACATGTTCCCCCAAAGCGACGGCAAAAAAAGAGTATATAGCTCTCTATATACCTCTAACCCTCTTGCAGAAGACTACTCCGAAGACCTCTTCGAAAAGAGCCAAGCCTATAAACACACTTTTCAAAAGGACATAAATGGAAATTACTACTGGTTATCATCGGAACCAATCGATTCCATACCTGAATAAAAACTCCGCTTTAAAGTCTACTAAAAAGGCCCATTTCATACTTGAATTTAGCCATTTTCTGTGGTATAGTCTTAATCGGTAAGTTTATTACCACTAGCAAGTGGGAGGGAATGCGGATTAGCCCATACCACTTCTACGAGAAAACTTTATGAAAGGATGTGTTTTTCGTGGCAAAAGAAATCGCAAAGAAAATTAAATTAC
>CAZXXI010000089.1:0-5790 GCA_964644815.1 uncultured Muribaculaceae bacterium | reverse complement strand
ATTATAATGGAAATGATTAGATTATGCAATAAACTCTTAGGTCTCTTTTTTCTCTTTAAAATAAGTTCCCGATTATGATAAAATACAATTATGAGGTGATATGACATGGATAAACCAGTTTTCAGCGTATCTGGATTCCCACTCAATTTTTTCAAAAGTCCACTCGGTAAAAAACGAGAAAACCTTTTTGAATGGATAGAATCCCAAGGTCTCGATGGCATCGAGATTCAATGTACTTACGGAATACGCATGAAAGAAGAACAGGCCCTTTTATACCACAATCTCGCAGAACAACACGGCCTTACCCTTACCATGCACGCACCCTACTACATAAGCCTCGCTTCGACTAAAAAAGAAGTCGTCGAACGCTCTAAAGAAGAAATCGTCAAGGCATACATTTTAGCTGAACAATTGGGCGTTCACAGGATTATCTTTCACCCCGGAGGTGGTTATGGCAATACGCCATCTGAGCGAAGAGAGGGTATCCAAAGATTAATCGTTGCCCTAAACGAAATAAAACCGAAACTCGCCACCGAAAACATAAAAATCTATCCCGAGATAGGAGGGAAAGTCAATCAGCTGGGTTCTTTGGACGAAATAATAGAGATATGCAAAAACGTCGACTACGCGCGCCCATGTATCGATTTAGCCCATCTGCACGCGCGCGAATTTGGCAGCATGGACTCCAAAGATAAAATAGTCGCTGTCTTAAAGAAAATCGAAGAGGAGCTCGGCCGTACCATTCTCGAAGAGACACACTTTCATGTCTATCCTGTTTCTTATACCGATAAAGGTGAGAAGGCGCATAAAAAATTTGGCGAAACAGAAGAAAACCCTCAGTTGTCCCTTTTCGAAGAACCCCAAGAGTTCATGCCGCGTGCAAAAGACTACATCGCCGCTTTAAAAGAAGTAAACCTCGCTCCCATAACTGTCTGTGAAGCCCACGATACCCAAGATATAGGTGCTAAACTTATGAAAGATTTATATTATAATAAGGACCTTTAAAGAGGTCCTTATTGTATTAGAGCAATCCTTTATAATACTTCCAAGCGAGTATTCTAAATACCGTTCTATCGATATCTTCAGTCTTTATAGTTTTATTGTCGACGCTTGTCTTTATCTGGTTAAAACTCTCTTGATAATTCGTAGTAATTAATATGTCGTTGCCCGCAAGAACTGCTTTAGTAGCGATATTCGCTACCTTCGCCATCGCTCCCATGCTTATATCGTCGGTGATGATTACTCCTTTAAATTCGAGCTCTTCTCGCAATAAATCGTGCACTTTTTTAGATATCGAAGCTTCGGCTGTACTATCTATGCTCTCTACGATATTGTGCGATACCAAGACCGCTTCAGCACCGGCCGCGATGCCTGCTTTAAAAGGAGGTAAATCTTCTTGTCTAATTTTATCTAAGCTTTTCTTATCCACCGAACTGCCGACATGTGTATCTAAGTTGCTGCCATAACCTGGAAAATGCTTCAAAGTATATGATACACCTGTTCCTTTAGAGGCCCCTATAACCGTACTCGCATACATCGACGTCTCTTCTGTACCGAGGCCCAACGTCCTTTTGTATATATAGTCGCTCGGATTAGTGGATACGTCGACGACCGGCGCTAAGTTGAGATTGAGTCCCAATCCCTTTAAGACGCTGCTCTTATTTTTGACGTCATCTCTAATCGCTGCGAGGCCACCTGCTCGGTACAAGTCTTGAGGAGACTTGAAAGGCGTACTTACGAGATTCGGATTCCCAGACAATCGCGTTACCGTACCGCCTTCTTCGTCAATGGCCGTCAAAAGAGGTACCTTGGAAGTCGTTTTGACGCTATTAATCATCTGGATAACTGCATTGCGCGATTTGCCACTGAAATCTTTTGCATAGAATACATACCCGCCTAAATGATACTGATTCATCGCACCGACCTGATTAGAATTCGGATATCTCGCCAGTAACATCTGACCGATCTTCTCTTCTAAAGTAAGAGTCTGCAGTTTTTCAAAAGCTTTTACGTAATAATCTTTAAATATTCCACCATCTAACCAACTAGAAGGAATCTCTGACTTCGTAATGACTTCGTAATCGACTACTGTATTGTTCGGTTTCTCTTCCTCTTTTGGTGGTACATTTGAATTCGGCTTACTATTCGGTTTAGAAGAACCGCTATTGTTATTGCTACTAGTGCTACTGCTGTTGCTAGGTTTGGTAGGCTTCTTCTCTTCTTCTTTATATTCTACCTTAACCTCAGTACCTACCTCTTCTTTTATCTCATCTTCGTCGAATTCATATACATTATTGTTTTCATCCTCGATGTTGACCGTTCCATCTTTTTTATTGAGTATTATGCCGGTGACATATTTGCTGGCATTATCACCCGTTATATTTCTTCCCGTCGAAATATATACTAAGGAAAGAATCACCGCTACCACTATCATAAAAAGCGTTACTTTTTTGCTATTATCCTTCATACTTCCACTTCCTTTGACTGCTCTAATCTTCTCTTTTAGTATGCCCTTATTATATCAAAAAAAAACCTATAAGGCCATAATTGTGCTATAATGTTAAAAGAAAGAAGTTGAAATTATGGCAGGTCGCTCAAGAATTCGCGCAATAGTAATCCCCAACGAAAAGTTGACCGACAAAGGTCTCTTCTATCATTCGGCTATAAAAGGCTATCACCCATTTCTATTTCAAATAGCGTGTAAAAAATATGGCGTAACGATTACCGACAACGAATACGACTCTCTCGTAAGGGCCGGCTTTATTACCATTGCCATGAGCGACAAAAATGACCTCATATGTTACTTACCTGATGAACTTTCTGACAAGCAAATGGAAACTTTGCGTAAATTTAGGAAGGTATTTACACATTTCGATTGGATGGACTTTTCCAGTTGGGACGACACGCTTCACGTCTATTCTAAAATAGGAGTGCCCACTGCAGTCACTTTGGACAAATTTTATGAAGAGTTAGAAAAGCACTACAATGCCGGCTTCAAAATGTAAAGGAAAGATTATGAAAGAAATACTGTTGAGTTTTAAAGACGATTATTACGAACCACTTCTATACGGTTTAAAGAAATACGAATATCGCAAGAGATTTTGTGCTGAAGAAGTAAAGGCCTAACTCTACTTAAGTGGCAAGACTAAAAAGGTCATCGGCATACTCAAGCTCGGGAAACCAATCAGATTGGATAAGACGCGCGACGACTATATATCACATCCCAAAACATTAGAAAGAGTCGACGAATACATCGAAGATGGCACCATCAATGCCGTACCTATCGAATCGTTGAGCCTTTTTGTCACTCCTCTCTCGCTTTCTGATCTGCGAAAAGTTCTGCCAGGCTTCATGCCACCTCAAATGTACTATCGATTAGAAAATAATCCGCGCCTAGCTGCCATCTTGCACGACCAAAAAGTAAATCGGCCTCTTTTCATTCACAACCATGACCACATCTACCACGACAACTTAGCCGTATCGATAAAAGCTATGAAAGAATCGGATGAATTCAAAAGAATTACAAAAGAAAAAAAGACGGAAATGTGATATAATTACTACGATGAGGTGTGTAAAAATGGAATACTTAGATTATTATGACGAACAGGGAAACTTTTTAGGAACTCTTCCGCGCGATGTAGTCCATAGAGATGGGCTATGGCACAATACGGTCCACGCTTGGCTCTACACTTATGACGGTCGAGCAATCTTTCAGATAAGAAAAGACTCGAACAAGTTTTATACTTCTGCCAGTGGTCACGTCGATGCCGGCGAGACGATAAAAGATGCCCTTGCCCGCGAAACTAAAGAAGAGCTGGGCCTAAATATAGACGCCGAAAATGCGACTCTGATAGACGTCGTTACTTGGAAGATGGATAAAGTTAAAAAGGACGGAACTGTCGTCAAAGACCGAGCTAAAGCTCACGTCCACCTGATTCCCTATATAGGAGACTACAAAGATTTCGCCTTCGACGAAAACGAAGTACTTGGTGCTGTATTCGTCGACGCTAAAGACGCTTTAGAACTCTTTTCGGCTAAAATCGACCACATCAGTGCTCTCATAGTCAAAAACGAAAACGGCCAAAACATCACCATTGAGACTACTGTCTCGCTCAACGACTTCCTCGTCATGGAAGGCGAAAATCAACTGGAAAAATACGGTTCTATCTTGACTAATATTATATCTCTGACGGACAAAGTAGACTGCGAATATTTGGATTACTACGCCGAAGATGGTACATATCTGGGCTATGCTCCTCGAGATATAGTTCACCGCTATGGATTATGGCACAAAACTGTCCAAAACTGGTTTTATACCGAAGATGGTAAATGCCTATTCCAAATAAGAAAAGACTCGGGCAAACTCTACACTTCTTCCTCTGGTCATGTCGATGTGGGCGAATCACTAGAAGAAGCTCTGATAAGAGAGACTATGGAGGAATTGGGTATTCAAGCTGACCCTAAAAAAGCCAAAGTTATCGACTTAGTCACTTGGAAGATGGACAAAGTTAAAAGTAACGGTTTCGCCTTAAAAGACCGAGCAAAATCCACTTTCTTCCTCGTCCCTTACGAAGGAAACTATAAAGACTTTCATTTCGACGAAAATGAAGTTCGAGGTGCCGTCTTCGTCAATGCCAAAGAGACTTTAGAACTCTTCGAAGGTAAAAGTAACGAAATTGACGCCATTCTCATCCAAGAAGAAAATGGACAAAACGTCCGCACAGACGCCAAAATTCACCGCGAAGACTTTCTATTATTGGATAACGAAAACTTGACATCTAAATATGGAGTCGTTCTAAACAGCATAATCGAAGAAACTAAAAAGGAATATACATGTGCGTAGATTCCTTTTTTCGGCTTAAAAAGGCGGTAGCCGTTCGAAGTCTACCGGTTTAACATAGTAAAAATAGATAAAAAAATACTTCAAAAGTTCTAACCCCAAGTTATATATATCGATGACGTATAGAGGCTCAAGACACAACCTATCGGCGATATCCCAAAAATCCATAGTCTCCAACTTTCTCATACTCACTACTCTTTTTATCAGATTGGGAAGTAAATTAAAAGCTCTATTCATCGACACCAATTTTTCTTTTTCTATTACGATTGCCAAGGGATCTATGTCTTCTTTTCCACAATACTTAAATTCTAAACGGTATAAAACATCCGTCGATTTATCGAATTTATCTACGAATTCCTCATATATGCTCAATACGTCATCATATTCTACATTTTTTAAATTATCTCTAAATATAAGTCTAATTTCCTCTTTAGATAACTCTTTCTCATCTAAAAAGTGCACCGTCGTTTGTTCGGATAAAATGTTTTCATCAATTGTAAACTTAGTAACCATGTTTGCTCCCCTATATCCTGTGGTCATTAGAGATTACATCGTAATAAGATTGATTATCATTCATATAGCTATCCAAATGTATTACTTCCTTTTCTCTTTTTTTATCGTTCAAAATTTTCTTTAAATGCCCGTCTAAACATCTATTGTAATATTTGGTGAGCTGTTCGATATGACCGCTGTAACAATTGGACATTATCTCCCACTGTTTAAACATCAACTCTTGATAACAGTCTTCGAAATAGCTATCCTCCAGGCCATACTTTACTAAGGACTTATTTATCAACTTCGTGCAATATATTTTTCGCGATTCATAAAATTCTTTAAAGTATTCGTTATATCCCAAATTTACTAAACAGATGGACAAAAGAGGATCGTTTACCTTTTGGGGTTCGGTCATCTTTAAAAGTTCATTTACTTCGTTTAACTTCTTAACTGAC
>CAZXXI010000088.1:4449-5859 GCA_964644815.1 uncultured Muribaculaceae bacterium | reverse complement strand
CAATAATTGTTGACAAAATAGAAGGAAGAAGTAGAGATTTTTTATATTCTACAAACGGCTGTAAAATTAATGCTGGTAATGTAAGTAATATTTTTAAAAATGTACCAAATGCTATTATAAAAGTTCAAATAATTCAAAATGAAACAAATAGGATAATTATTAAATTAGTTGTAGATAGAATTAAATATAAACAGGAGTATGCTGATTTAATTATATCTGAATCAAAAGCAAAATTAGGAAAAGATATGAATGTAGAAATAGATATTGTAGAGGATATTGAAAGAGAAAAAAGCGGTAAATATAGGATGATTATTAATAATATTAAATCTATTATAAATTAAATGATATATTAATATATAAAATAAGGAGAGAAAGTAAAAATGAGCAAACCACTAGTTTCCGTAATTATACCAGCATATAATTGTGCTAAATATATAGAAAAATGTGTTGAAACAATAGAGAATCAAACATATAATAATATTGAAATCATTATATGTGATGATTGTTCGACAGATAATACTAGAGAAATATTAATGGATTTAGAGTCAAAATATAGTAATATAAAGATTTTACATAATAAAACAAATTTAAAAGCGGCAGCAACTAGAAATAAATGTATTAAAAATGCAAATGGTAATTTTATAGCTATACAAGATGCGGATGATTATTCAGATCAATGTAGAATAGAAGTGCAAGTGGATTTTTTAATGAGAAATCCTGATATTGATTATGTATCATCAAGTGCCATAATTTTTGATGAAAATGGCAAAAAAGGAGAAAGAATGTTTGATGACAAAATCTTAACAGATAAAGATTTTTATAAAAGTTTACCACTTATGCATGGCTCTACTCTATTTAAAAAGACTGCTTTAATTAAAGTAGGTGGATATCGTATAGATAAATCAACTGTAAGGGGACAAGATGCAGATATGTTTTACAGAATGCAAATTGCAAAAATAAAAGGGGCTACAACTTCAGATATTTTATATTACTATAACGAAGATGACTCAGCGTTTAGAAGAAGAAAGTACAAATATAGAATATATGCTTACAAAATGAGAAAAATGTATTTTAAACAAATGGATTTAAATTTTTTTGAGAGACTGTATAGATTTAAACCATTAATCGTTGGATTAATACCTAAGAGCTGGCATAAAAAATATAGAAAAATAAAAGAAAGCAACATATTAAAAGTAAATGATAATGAAAAAGTCTTATTAGTAGAATATATTATTAAGCGTTTTGGAAGAATAGATGAAATTTTAAAAATTTTGAACTTAAAGGATAGTGATAATAGTGAAGAATAAAGTTAAATATGCCGTATTAAAATATGTGCCAAATTTGGAAAGAAATGAAAAAATAAATATAGCAATAGTCTTACATTTTCCTAAAACTAAACAAGTGGAAATG
>CAZXXI010000088.1:0-4439 GCA_964644815.1 uncultured Muribaculaceae bacterium | reverse complement strand
TCAACATATTAAAAGTAAATGATAATGAAAAAAAACAAATTACTAAAAAAATTAAAGTTGCACAAGTAATAAAGAAAATGGATATAGGGGGAATAGAAACTTTTCTTATAAACGTATGTAGAAATATTGACACTAGTAGAATACAGATGGATTTTATATTTTTTGATGAACAACCTGGATTTTACGATTCTGAAATAATTAGATTAGGATGCAACATACATTATGTACCGAGAAACAAAGGGATATTTTTTCATATGCTTGCACTAAAAGATAAATTTAGAGAAGAAAAATACGATGTTGTACATGTACATTCATTATGGTATAATGGAATAGTTATGCTTGCTGCTTACCTAGCAAAAGTTAAAATAAGAATTTCTCATTCTCACAACACTGCTGATTCAAAAAATAATAATTTCATTAGAAAATTATATCGCAATACTTCTAAAATAATGATAAATGCTTTTTCTAACAGATATTGTGCTTGTGGCATAGAAGCTGGCAAGTATTTGTATTATAATAGAAATCAATCAAAAGTTATAATTTTAAAAAATGGAATTGATGTAAATAAATTTAAGTTTAACAATGATAATAAAATAAAACAAGAATTAAATTTAAGAGATGATGAAATTATATTAGGAAATATTTCTAGAATAGAGGCGGTAAAAAATCATGAATTTTTAATACAAATTGCAAAAGAATTAGTAAATAGAAATGTAAAATTTAAAATGATTTTTGTTGGTGATGGAAGTTTATTTGAAATAGTAAAACAAAATATTCAAAGTGAAAGATTAAGTGACTTTATTATACTAACAGGAAAAAGGACAGATATACCAGAAATTCTAAGTTGCATTGATATCTTTTTGCTTCCATCTAAATATGAAGGATTCCCTTTTGTAGTTGTTGAAGCTCAGGCAGCAGGAGTTCCTATGATTTTAACAAATAATATTGATAAAAGCACTAGTATAAATAAAGAATTAGTAAATTATATTGATATTGAAAAAACAGATGTAAATTTATGGTGTGATAAAATAGAAAGCTTATCAAAGAAAACAAATACTAATAGATTAAAAAATATCGAACCTATTATTAATAAAGGATATGATATAAATACGACAGTAGTAAAATTAACAGATATATATTTAAATAAATAATTAATTATACAAGGAGATAATATGAGTGATCAAGAAAGTTTGATTTTATATATAGTTATGTTTTTAGTTTCAGCATTACTATTATCATTATGTCAAAAATGTAAACAACATAAACATATTAGAAAAACTTTATATATAGCTTCAACTTTATTCCCAATACTAGTATTGGGAATGAGATTTTATGTTGGTACTGATTATGAAAACTATTTAAGCATATATAATAAGTATAAAGAAATTCCATTAAATAATATTTTTTCTGCTAATATAGAATGTCTGAATATTATATTATGCAAAACAATTTATAACATTTATGATAATCAATATATTTTTATAATGATGTATGCCATATTAACAATTACTATTGCATTCAAAGCAATTCTTAATATAGATTCTAAAAATACCTTTTTAGTAACGTTCATGTATTTATGTTTGTTTTTCCCTTGGGCAGCTAATGTAACTAGACAAAGTTTAGCAATTGCTGTAATATTATATGCATATACTATATTGTTTAAAAATCCTAAAAGGTTTTGCCTATTATGTATAATTGCGTCTCTTATACATTCTTCAGCTATTATTATACTGCCAATAGGGATTATTTGTTATATAGTAAAAGATATAAAAAAGTGTAATTTCATAATAATAGGACTGTATAGTATTATAACTCTTATTATTTTAATAGGTTTACCATTTGCATCTTCAAATGTATTTATACAGAAGTTGCTAGGGTATTTAGAAAGCAGTAGCGGGAATGTAGAGTTTGGATTAGGAGTATTAATATTAAATTTGCCTATTTTATTATTATCTATATTTTTTTATAGTAAAATTAGGAAAGAAGAACCTAACTATAGCTTATATATTTTTTTATTTGTGATTAATATATTGTTGTCTTATCTAGGTTATGTAAGCATTTTTTTAAATAGATTTTCATTATATTTTAGCATAATACAAATCTTCTTGATTCCTAAAGGTTTAGAATTGTTCAAATCTAATGGCATTAGAAGAATATTAGAAATAATATTTGCGATTATTATGCTTTATCAATTTTGGAATAATTACTATGTTAAAAACAATTGTGATATTTTCCCATATAATTATATAGAAATTAGTGCATTATTGGTAGAAAGGTAGTTATAGTATGGATAAGAAAATAAGTATAATTATACCAGTATATAATGTTGAAAAGTATATTGAAAAGTGTTTAAACACAGTTATTAATCAAACATATAAAAATATAGAAATAATAATTATCATAGATGGTTCAAAAGATAATAGTATAAAAATTGTAAAAAAAATCATGGAAAAAGATAATAGAATAGTTTTAGTAGAAAGAGAAAACAAAGGGGTAATGCAAACTAGGATTGAAGGAATACAAATTGCTAAAGGTGATTTTGTGATGTTTTTAGATTCTGATGATTGGCTAGATTATGATGCTTGTTTAAAACTCTTAGAATATCAAATAAAGTATGATGCTGATATAGTTAAATGCTCATATATACATGCAAATAAAAAGTTATCTTGTCTAACGGAAACACCTAAATGCGATGCTTATATAACTAAAGATGCTTATATTGATAAAATATATAGTAGATTTATAGAAACTACTATGTTTAATCCTATGTGGGGGCAATTAATAAGAAGAGAATTAGCGATAAAGGTAAGTGTAGAAAATGGAATTGATGTAGCAGAAGATTTAAATTATAACCTAAATTTATATACAAAATCACAGAGCATGGTGTTAGTAAATGATGTATTATACTATTATAGAGTTAATCCAGAAAGTGTAACCAATAGCTTAAATTATGAAAAAATAAAAAAACACTTGTATGATATTATATATGTCTATGGAAAACTTTACGATTACATAGAAGTTTGGGGAATTAGTAATAAAAGTAATAAAGAAAAAGTATCATTAAGGATACTAAAAGAAATTACAGGAAGAACATTAAATGTTTATAGGCTGGAACACTTAGATAAAAAGTACATTGATAGTATATTAGAAAGTGTTTTAAATAATAAGATATTAGATAAAATAACAGAAAATTTAAATAAACAAAAAATAAATACGATATCATCTAATAAAAAATTTGTAATGAAAGCAATTTATGATAAAAAGAAATGGAGAATCAATTTGTATGGCAAAATAATTTTATATCCATATAAGAAAGTAGAAAAAATATGTAAACTAATGGGAAAATTTAGGAGGAGATAAGGTGAGAACATTAAGTTCAATAAAAAATTTGTTATATGCTTTCAGTGGACAATTTATAGGCATATTTATAAGTTTTTTTTCAAGATTAGTTTTTCTAAAAATATTAAATACGGAATATCTTGGATTAAATGGATTGTTTTCTAATATATTAAGTATATTATGCTTAGCAGAACTTGGCGTAGGAACAGCAATGAACTTTTCTTTATATAAACCACTTGCAGAAAAAAATAAAGGAAAAATTAAATCACTGATGTCTTTATATAAAAAAGCATACATAATAATTGGTACAGTTATTTTAATATTAGGAATAGCAATTTCTCCTTTGCTACCATTTTTTATAAATGAAATGCCTAATATACCAGAAAATGTATATTTAATTTATATTTTGTTTGTGATTAATATAGCTATTTCATATTTTTTTGCATACAAAAAAGCTTTAATAATATCAGATCAAAAGAGATATATCGCAACTATTTATAAATATACATTTTATTTTCTTTTGAATCTTGCTCAAATTATTGCATTAATATTAACTAAAAATTATATAGTATTTTTAACTTTACAGATTATATTTACTTTATTAGAGAATATATGTGTGTCTATAAAAGCGAATAAAATGTATCCATATATGACAGAAAAAGATACAAAAGAATTAGCGCAGGAAGATAAGGATGAGATTAAAAAAAATGTATTTGCTATGTTATTACATAAAATTGGAAATGTATTTGTTAATTCAACAGACAATATAATAATTTCAAAATATGTAAGTCTAGCATCAGTTGGGTTATATGCAAATTATTGCTTGATAATTAATGCTATCAATGTGGTTATGGGGCAAATTTTCACTTCAATTGTTGCAAGCATTGGAAATTTAGGTGCTACTGAAAGTAAAGAAAAATTAAAAGATGTTTTTAATAAAGTGTTTTTTCTAAACTTTTGGACTTTTGCTTTTTCATCAATATGTTTAGTTATTTTGCTGAATAATTTCATTTTATTATGGCTAGGCGAAAAGTATTTAGTATCTATAGATGTAGTTTTACTGATTGTTGTAAATTTTTTTATAACTGGAATGAGAAAAG
>CAZXXI010000087.1:0-5926 GCA_964644815.1 uncultured Muribaculaceae bacterium | reverse complement strand
ACATCTATTATTCATCATTTCCAACCTCCCCATAACTATATTTTACTATACATTTATAATCTAGTACAGAAAAAAGGCAAACAATTGCCCGAAAAAATTTCTATAGTCATTGCATTTCAGTTAATAATTCCATATCATATGACATAATAATACACTGAATGAGTTATAATCTTTTTGATATAATAAGTACCCTATAACACCTATAATAAAAAGCAAAATTCTATTTTCATATTCTATATCCGTTTTCCTTTTACACTTAAATTACGCCATATTTAAGTGCATTTGGAAATAAATCTTTGAAAGATTATCACCTATTTAAAATACAAATGATTTCCATTCTTCAAAATAAGGGTCATTCCCATTATTTTTAAAACGTTCAACATTTATTTCAGCATAAATATTCTTTATATGCTCATTAATTTATTATCCATTTTCTACCCCTCTATTTAATTTAATTATTCAGCCACATTATATAATAAAATCAACTTTAACTTCATTTACTAAAGGATTATCGCTTGCTTAACACACACACAGTTTCCACGTGATGTGTATAGCTAAACATATCTAGAAGATACACCTTTTCTATATCATACTTAGCTTGAAATTCTTTTAAATCGCGAGCCAGCGTAACCGGATTACATGATATATAGACTATTTTCTTCGGTTCTATCGCGCATATTTTCGCGAGCCCCTCTTCGGAAAGCCCACTGCGTGGAGGGTCGATGAGCACAGTTGTAATCTCATCCCTTATTTTATCTATCGTCTTAAAAGCATCTCCCAAGATGAAATGGACGTTCTCGATTCTATTCATCTTAGCATTGACTAAGGCATCTCTGACGGCGTTCTCTACTATTTCGACGCCGTAAACTCTCTTGGCCTTCAACGCGGCGATTATCGAAAGAGTCCCAACCCCCGAACACATGTCTAAGACGATATCGGAAGAGGATACGTTCTCTTTGACTATCTCGAATAGAAATTCATTTATATATCTGTTAATCTGAAAGAAAGAATTGTAAGTCTCTTTGAACAGTAAACCGTCCACTATTTCTATGAAGTGGTCTGCTCCAAAGATTAACTCGCCATTTACCAAAATGCCCACCAACTTAATCTTATCGCGCAGCTTCTCGATTTCTATAGCTGTTTTATCTTCAGTCTCGATACTCAGAATAATTTCTTCGTTATAATTGCTTTTAATCGTCACCTTGCCGTTTTCTAAGTGCAACAAATCGAATGCTAACAAGACGCCATTTATGGCCTCTTCGACGTTTAAACATCTATCGCACGCGACTATCTCATGACTTCCCTTTTTGTAAAAACCGTATTCGCCATTTTGCACGTGGATTTCCACTTTATTGCGGTAAAAATCTTTGTTCTTATTTTTTACAATCTCTATGTTCGTCTGGATTCCGGCATACTTACTCAATATCTCTTCTAATTTATTTTTCTTGAACTCCAAAGTATCGTTGTAGCTCAAGTGTCTCAACTGGCATCCTCCACACACTTCATAATAAGGACACTTGCTCTTCGTCCGTTTTGGCGATTTGCTCTTATATCCTTTTACGACGCCTTCCATATATTTAGTCGTCGCATTCACTATATCTATATCGACTACCTCATCCTTTAGAGCATTCTCGATAAACGTTATCTTACCATCTACATGCGCTATTCCTCGTCCTTGGTGGTCCAATTTTTCGATTTTAACTTCCATCACTACCTCTTATATCTATACAGTTCCACTACTTCTCTTTTAGATAGAGTTCTATATTCTCCACTCAAAAGAGTACCCAAACTTAGGTTTCCATAGTGCGTTCTCGTAAGTTTTACTACGTCATAGCCCAATTGTTCGAACAACTTCCTTATTATGCGGTTGCGGCCTTCTGTAATCGTCAACTCGACGAAGCAATTACCCTTTTTCTCATCCTTCTTCTTTATCTTCACGTGACTAACCTTTAGAACTCTTCCGTCGATAGAGACGCCATTTTTAATGGCAAAGAAATCTTCCATCGTTATGATTTTATCCAGCTTAGCCAAATATGTTTTAGGTACGCGTGAACCGGGATGCGTCAATATATTCGTAAGTTCGCCATCGTTCGTAAGAAGAATCAAACCCGTAGTATCGTAGTCTAGTCTACCGATAGGAAAAATTCTCGCGTCCGTCTCGATGATGTCTACTATCGTCCTACGACCCAAGTCGTCGCTCACCGTCGAAACTGTTTCGCGCGGCTTATTCAAAAGATAGTATTCTTTCACACTCTTATCGAGTACATTTCCTTCCACTATTATTTCATCTTTCTTATCTACCTTGGTACCGAGTTCACGAACGATTTCTCCGTTGACCGCGACTTTACCCTCTTCTATTAACTTCTCCGCTTTTCTCCTCGAAGTATAGCCGCTTTCAGCAATAACTTTTTGCAAACGTTCTTTCATATCTCTACTCACGCCCTTCATAACTACAAGTTTACCATAAATTATCCGCTATATCAAAAAAAGTTAGTCTATTAAAACTAACCTTTACAACTGCTCATTCGAAAGAACATTTCTGTTCTTCGTCGCCCCTACATGCTTCTTCTACAGCCTTCAAAAATTCGTCGAATTTCAACTCTTTCTCGGCTGTGGCATAAATCTTATAGTACTCGTTATACCAGCCTATGCTCAGCTTCTTCGCCAATCTTCTATATATATCTGTTCCCTTTTTAATATCTTCCAAATCTTTAGAACTCAAGTTCGAAATGTTCTCGTGATTGACTGTATCCAAAGAATAGAGAACTTTATAGTATTTTTTCATATCTTTGACGACCGTCGAACTCTTCTTTCTCATCTCTTTCCACTTCGCAGATAAACTTTTATCAGAGTTAACTTTCATGAGTTTATCTAACTCCCCTATTTTTTCTTCTAAAGAATCTAAACCGCTCATGCAAGATTTGTACTGTTCATCTGCACTAGTAGATGTATAATTGTCATAATATATTTGACATACGTTTATAGTATCACCAAGATTCGTTTGGATGACATCTTTTACTTCTTTTGTCACATCGTATACTTCTTTTAAATTGTCTACTTTTTCACAACCGGTCAAAAAAATGATGCACAAAAACATAAAAACGATTTTCTTCATAAATTCTTCACCTATTCTTATTCTATACCAATATGTTATCACAACTTTGCGATTAAAACCACCCATCGCTTAAAAAAAGACTCAACCACTGTCAAGTCTTTATAATTGGAATACTTCAGTAGAACCGTCGCTCTCTTCTGTTTTATTATCCGCGGTGAACACTTCCTCTGCTGGAGTTTCGATATTCGTAGGTTCTATTATTTTTAAAGTACCAGCCGGTTCACTTAGAGTTGCATTAGATTCCCCTTGTTCAGTTTGTACTGCTGTATTCGTATTTTGAGGTACTATTTCTTGAACTACGCCTGCCGTATTCTCTTGTCCCTCTAACTCTTGTGGTCCGAGTTTTTTCTGTTTCTTCTTTTTCTTAGACATCATAAGTATTATTAAGATTAGAAGTATCAATAGCACTATGACTATATAAATCCAATAGTCCACGATATTGAACTTCTTTATGATGTTTATTATATAATCTCTACTGCTGCCGTCTTCTGCAGTTACTCTTATAGTAATCGTCGAACCGTTACCCAAGTTCTGATTTCCCGTGATTAGGTAATTGGCCTTATCGCTCACCGTCGTCACTTGGATATTTAGCATCTTTTCTTTGCCCAATTCCAAATCGTAACTCGTAATAGATGTATCGAAATTCAACTGATAACCGTCTATCGTAATGCTCGACAGTAAATTGTTATTAGACTTTGCTTCTGGTTTTAAGATATTCAAAACGTAAGTTCCCGTATTGCCATAGCTATCGCTCAACTTTATCTCTATGACATTGTTACCTGTCACCAACTTTTTAGCACTGTCTGAAACCATTATAGAGACAGTTGGGTCTTCACTTAAAGCGGTTATATCCAAAGACGTAACCTGACTATCTACCATCAAATCGTACTCTCGAACGGATGGATTGAAGTCAAACTCTATTCCTTCAACCTCCAATTTCGAAAGTGGTAAAACGTCCTTCGCTCCATTAGAACCTTCGTTTGGAGTGTCTCCCGTTTGATTTCCTTCCTCGCTCGTCGCAGGATTTTCGCTGGGATTGCTCGAAGGAGTCTCGTCATCTGTAGGAGCTTCTGGCTCTCCCTCGGCAATTATGTTGGAAAGAGTCTTAAATTTTACATAATAAGTATATATTCCATATCCACAGGCATTGCCATCGACCATCACCTTGGCCTCTTCGCTTGTAGAAACTTTTCGCGGCTCAAAACCCTTCACCCAACTGTAATCAGTGGTTCCTTCGAGAGTAACTTCTTTCGTACCCTCTGGCACCGTCACTATGTAAGTAGAATCGTTTTCTATACTGACAGTACCGACATCAGTTCTTAACTCTTTTATCTCTCCACAGGCATTTACATTCACACTAAATAGAGATAAAAAGCCTATTAAGAAAAGGAAAAAACATTTTTTCATATAAAAACACACTCGCTATTCTAAAAGTATTATAACATAAGACTTTTAAAATGAAAACCTCTTTTGACTTTTTTTTAATTCTTTCTCTCATTCCTATTATCTTCTTACTCATAGCCTTGCTTTTTACTCTCGTAAAGTAGTAACCTATAATAAGAAAAGCACTCAATTTACTTTTCAGTAGATTAAGTGCAACCCATTTTTGGTGAGTACTCAACGTGGAAAGGTTAAGTATTCCCTAATTTACTTTATGCAAGTTGCCTTGCCATATCCATAATAACTCTGTTTGCTATTCTTATCAAAAAGCTGTTCAACCCTATCATCTATTTGACAAAGTCGAGAAGTTCTTCTCTTCCCAAAAAGCCGATATGTTTTTTGATTTCTTTCCCCTCTTCCATGACGATTATAGTCGGAATGCTCATCACTCCAAATCTAGTCGCCAAGTCGGGAAATTTGTCGGTATTGATTTTTATAACTGGTATGCCGATTTCATCTACAGAGTCTTCGATGACGCTTCCGAGCATCTTACATGGACCACACCAATCGGCATAAAAGTCGACGAGACATTTTGCCTTAGTCAACTCTTCGAAATCGCTACTTTTTTCTAAATATTTAATCATCTTTAACCCACCTTCCAATATTTGTCTACTACCTCTTTCGCACCATCTAAATCCAATTTATTAGATGCGACCAATAAGTCGGCATTCTCTGGAGATATGACTTTATATTTCAAAAGGATGTCGAAACATATCAGATTAGCTTCTTTTTTGTCTTCAATATCCTTATATCTATCTGCTACTTCATATATCTCTTTGAGTGAATCGTACACCGGACTTATCGCCTCTCCCAAAATAGGAGTCTCTTCTAATATCTTATGACCATAACCCGATTCATCGATAAACCCTCTCGTAAACTCGAACTGCATGCACACGAAGAGTATTACAAATATGAATACTACTCCTTCGACAAAGCCTATCAATGCACCTAACAATTTAGAAGGAAGTGCGAATACAAAGGTAATTTTTAGAATTGTCTCTAAGATGTTCGTTATCTTGATGAGCACCCTATAGATGACCAAAAGCACCGTCGCGACTATCAAAAAAGCCAACATTTCATATACGATTATGTTTAAGACGGATAAGCCCGCTAAGGCACCACCGAATTTAAAAAACGGCAAGTTTTGATACATGAATACGGAAATCGGATTCTTAAGAAAATAGGCGATGACTATGACAGCTATGCCTCCTACAAAAGATATTCCCTCTTTAAATACCCCGTTCGAAAATCCTTTAGCAACAAAGATAAGTAAAAGCGCTACGATTATAATATCTACTACGTTCATAATTTACCACCATTTCTATCTAAATTATATTACATTATTGTATATTTAACAATTCCTTTTATTAG
>CAZXXI010000086.1:0-6029 GCA_964644815.1 uncultured Muribaculaceae bacterium | reverse complement strand
TATTATAGACATATTGCGACCTTCCAATACCGGTTTTTGCTCGATATCAGCGACATCTCCCAATTCGGTTGCGAACTTCATAAGGACGTCCTTCCCGATTTCGGTATGGGCCATCTCTCTACCTTTAAATCTGATAGAGCCTTTTACCTTGTGACCCTTTATCAAATATTCGCGCGCATTTTTCTTGCGTGTCTCGAAGTCTCCGATGTCTATCTTAGCTGTCAAGCGATACTCTTTTAACTCTTTAGTATTCTCTCTTTGCTTTTTTTGCTGTTCTTTGACCTTTTTCTGTTTTTCATAACGGTATTTGTTATAATCCATTATTTTACCGACAGCCGGCGTACTAGAACCGCTCATGAGCACTAAATCGAGTCCTGCATAGTTTGCAAGCGTCAAAGCATCTTCCAGCTTTTTGATACCCATCTGTTCTCCATTTGGTCCGATGACCATAAGTTCGCTTACCCTAATATTGTCGTTAATAGGTTGCTCTTCTTTTTTAATCTGTGCTATAAAAACACACCTCCATCAATAATTTTACATAAAAATCTTCTACTCGAGTAGAATTCTTTCGGCTTTCGACCCATCGCCTAACTTCAAAACGGCAATCGGGTGGATGATATGGATACATCTCTTTCCTTTTTTACAACATTTATTATACTTTAAATCTATCTTTTGTCAAGCTTTACTATGCTTCGTAAACGCTGACTTTTTTCTTATCTCTACCTAGGCGTTCATATTTTACGACACCTGTTATCTTTGCAAATAGAGTATGGTCTTTACCCATGCCGACATTTGTACCTGGATAAATCTTCGTACCTCTTTGGCGATAGAGTATACTACCAGCATTTACGACTTGTCCGTCGCTCGCTTTAGCACCTAATCTACGACCTGCAGAATCTCTGCCGTTTTGAGTAGAACCTTGTGCTTTGACATGTGCGAATAACTGGATATTTAACTTCATGAATTTAATCTCCACTGTTCTTCACTCTCTTTCTACTTTAATGTTTCCTGGATAATCTCGAGTTAGCTCGATGAACATGTTAACCATGTTGTCGAGTAATTTCCTCGTAGTCTCGTCTTCTTTAATGATATCTATTCTCACTAAACCCTCTTTAACTTGATATTTGATGGTTTTCGCATCGAATATGAGTATCGCATTTACAGTAGTCGTCACTATCGATGAGACGCTGGAACAGACTATATCTTTTCCTGCGACGTCGTAGTCGGCGTGACCCATAACTGTAATGAGTTTTGGCTTAACTGTAACCTTAATCATGTGACGCCTACTTTACAATCTTAGTAACTACTAATTTAGTATATGGCTGTCTATGACCTTGAGTCTTACGATACTTCTTCTTAGGATTGTATTTGAAAACGATTATCTTTTTCTGCTTGCCGTGTTTCTCGACGTTACAGACGACTTTAGCACCTTTGACATAAGGATTGCCGGCTTTACCATCGACCATTAAGACTTCGTCGAACTCGACAGTTTTGCCTGCTTCGACGTCCAATTTCTCGACGTAAAGTACATCGCCTTCAGAAACGTAATACTGTTTTCCTCCTGTTACGAATATAGCTTTCATTATTTTACCTCCCATCACAATAATTTTAGGACTCGCCTTTTAGAGGTGACATACAGTTCTTTAAGACCTTAAAAGTGCGGTTTATAAATAATTACAAACAAAAGTATTTTAACAAAAAAAGAACCCATTGTCAAATGGTTTTCGCTCTTTTTAAAGGGTATTAAAGGGCATATTGCGATTGACTAGATTTCACTTTAATAATCACAATAAGTTTTTTTCACTCATCTAAAATATACGAATAACCGTAACGGGATTTCTTGTAACTGACAGTTCCCTTTTGGTACAATGTTCATAGAGGAACATTCGATAACGGGTACTGTACTTCTCCTTTACAAATTTTAGAAAGGAGAATACCAATATGAAGTATAAAACTTTTATTTTAAAAGTTCTGCAATACTTAAGTTTGATTCTATTTTTAGTTATTATATTAATTGCTATAATAAAAAAATAGAATAGTCACCATTATTGTATTACCGGTATTCTATCTTTTTCCTAAAGAGGTACAATACCCAATACATCACCATCGAATATTCCTCTTTTTATGTACAATTAAAGTTTATCACAGTTTTTTAAATTGTGCAATACGATTACCCGTCAAATCTGACTCCTTATCCACTTCATTATTACATTTTTTATATATGCGATTTCTAGCTCAGTCAGTTCTCTACCCTTGTCTATCCCATGCCACTTATAAAGGCATCCTCTACAACAAGTAGCAGTGCCGTGCTGAGCTATGAAGACGGGATGACCCCTCATAGGAGTCTGTTTCCCGTCGTTAGCTATCTCTTTAGGCGCAAGTCTTTTCTCTATGAAATCTCTAGCATGACTCTCTATAGTATCGAGCCCCTTTTCTTTTATATATTCTTTCTCTTTTATACCTAATTTAAATCTACTTCTAAACTTGGATTTTTCTAATCTTCTAAATAGTTCGTCATACTCCATCTAGACACCCATCGTCATCGTCTCTGGAAGTGTCGAACCTCCGTCGATGACTATGCCTTGAGCAGTGATATAGCTCGATTCTTCACACGATAAGAAAGCTGCCAACTCGCCTATTTCAGTTGGATCGGCAAGCCGTCTCATCGGTATAGCTGAAGCGATGCCATCGATGACCGATGAAGGATTCTCTTCGTTCGACATGACAGCCATCGCATCGACAAGTGGCGTCTTCACGTATCCTGGCATGATGGCGTTTACTCTGATGCCGTATTCGACGAGTTCGGCAGCCAAACTCTTCGTAAAGCCCAAAACTGCTGCTTTACTAGTCGCATAAGCTACTTCGCCTGCATCGGCGACGAGTGGTCCTGTTACACTCGAAAGATTGACGATTGTACCTTTGTTGGCTTTCTTTAAAAGCGGTAAGAAGACTTTTGTAACATTCCAAGTTCCCATTATGTTGACTCCGAGTTGGAAGTCCCTTTCTTCTAGGCTCATATCTTCGAAGCTCACGAGTTTACATACTCCGGCATTGTTTACTAGACAGTCGACCTGTCCATACTTCTTTTCGTACCACGTTTTGCATTCTTCGAGAGATTCCACGTTTCTTATGTCTAAATTATATCCATCAACCCTATTCGGATATTTCTCATCTAATTCTTTCAAAATGCTATCTAAAGCCTCATTGTAATCCAAAATCGTCACCTGAGCTCCGTATTTCAAAAACGTTTCGACGATTCCTCGTCCGATGCCCATGGCACCCCCGGTGACTATTGCTTTCTTTCCCTCTAATTTCATCATATTTATCTTTCCTTCTCTATGAATTCATAATCCATTCTATTATCTGTTTCTTTATCTCGTAATATTCCTCTTTTTCGAACTGCATGTTGCCTATACAGTATTCCTTGTTGCTTATATGTGCACAAAACATGCATTCGTATAACTGGCCACAATCCTCTATGAATAGCGAATTGCTGATTCCGTTTGAACAAGCCACATTATAAGAATTAGTGCAGTTCGATGAGTCATCTACTCTTATACAAAAGGCGCTGTTCCCCGTCCTTTGACAGGCGAGCATGTATTCGCTGTGATGGCACCCGTCCAGAAACAAGGAGTTCTTTATCTCGTTCGAATCGCACGACCTAAGCACGTTTTCGCTATTATATACCGTATCGCTCTCGCCGACGTTTATCGAATTAAACACTCTATCCGTCGTTCGATAATTAATCGTCTGCCAGATGTCTATCAAGTCTTTTAAGCCATTTATCTCTTTGCGGTCTAGCATCCAAGTCTCTCTTTTGTTGGCATTGTCGACTGTCACGAATTTCGTAGGATATATACTCGCCGCCCAAGTATCCTCTCCCGTAAGAGAATCTTGCACCTTTTGGGGCAACTTGATATCGAACGCAAACTTTTCATAGAGTTCTTCCAACGTAAATGGATTTTTACAATCGAAAATGCCTGTAAAAATCTTCTCTGCAATCATGAGTGCATCTTTTTCTTTCACGATTATTTCCTCCTCTTCTCTTTACTCGACGACTGATTCATCATCAAATCTCTGAGTTGTATGTCGCCATCGATGGCAAATTTCTTATTTTCAATCAGTTCTCTATCTTTCGCATCCAATTTTACTAGAGGTGGTAAAATATCCACTTTTTTCTTTGGTATGCTTTCAAAATCGACTGTTCTCGCCTTCATCGCTGGCAAAAGTATGCCATTTTGAGTTAATCGCAAGACGCATTCCCTGTCGTTTAACATAGATAGCATATTCTCTTTAGCTTCTGCTGTATCATCCACCGGTATCTTCACATTTATATTGTGAACGAGCACTTCGGCATCTTTTTTCGAAACTCTAAAGAGATAATAGTTTAGCACGTTCGCAAAGATTGCCGTCTTGAGTTCATCGCTCACTTGGTCGAAATATTGCTCCGCTAAGACGAGGTGCAATCCGTACTTGCGGGCCTCTGCTAAAATCTTTTGTAAAACAGGATTCTCGATGACAGCTACCTCGTCGACGATGAGAATTATCTCTTTATCTGTCCTTCTAGATTCAGCTAACTCCAACACCTGTTTCATGATGAGACCGGCGATGACTTTGACTACTTTCTTGCCGAGCTTTTCGCTATCCAAAGAGAAAATCGTCAGGAAGTTTTCCGCGACTACTTCCTCTAACGACTTACCATCTGATTCTTTGTTAAACACCGGCAACAGCTGCATCTCATCTACAAAAGCGATGATAGGCGCAATCGTCTCGTTATAATATTTCGTCTTAAAATCGTTGTAGTCGGTTAAAAAGAAATTGCGCGTACTGTCGTTTATATTTTGTACGTTTTCTTTTATCATCTGCAACCGATATTCAGCATCTAAAAGTACTTTTCTTAGGTTGTTAAAAGAAAACTTCCGACTTCCTAAAAGTAGGTTAATACATTGTCTTAACAATCTCTCCAATTTAGGATTTCTATTGTCCCCGAGTAATCCTATTAAAAGGTCGAACAATAGTTCACTCGAAGATATGAGATTGTCTTCCATATCTCCCTTTTTGAAGATGTCCAAAGATTTCTCATCGGTCTTGAAGTCGACTATAGCATCCGTCAATCCTCCTATGTCTTCTTCTAAAGAGGCATGAGGGTCGAGGACTATCACTCTATACTTCATCTGATAATCGGGATTATTTGCTATTCGCTGGATGAATAGACTCAAAAACTTAGATTTGCCACTTCCACTCGAACCGACGACCAATGAGTGTTTAAAAAAATTATAGGAATTTATGTCCAAGTAGTATTTTCCACTCAAATAAGGAAAAGTATCGACTTCGAATAGAGCATTGCCTATCTCGCTTTTCAATAAGTGCAAAGCCTTTTGGATATCCAAATATTTCGGCACTTTTTTATAGAAGAATAATTTATTTTTATCGAAGTCGATGCTCAACAAATCCTCGAGACTCGAAATTATGAGTCGCCTTTTCTTCAGAACGCGCCCGAGTTCATATGCATAGGCCTTTACGTGCTGAACATCTCTATTTAAAGAGAATACTTGTATTTCGACGCGCACGATTTCGACATCTTTTTTGACTTTAGCCTCGGTAACCAAGTCGGCTATATTAGCTCCGCTATCCACTAATCGTGGACCTCCATTTTTATAAGATAGAGGTTCGACTTTAGAACACTCTTTAAATAGACATTCCTCTACTCCGACCATCATCACGGGCATTCTTCTATCGGTTTCTAAAAGATAGCGAATGTTATTCGCATCTATTTCTATTATGAAGCGCCACATTCTAAACACGCCCACATAGTGCACGATTTTTTTGACTATCCTGTTCCACTCGTCTTTAGAAATGCTTTTCTTCGCCAAATATATCTCCGTATAATATTTGTTTTTCATATGAGACTCCTAATAAAACCATTATATAACAGATTTCAACTTTTTTCAAAAAAACAGCTTACCCTCTGTAAACTTCTGTATTGTAAAATAAAACCGGAATTGAGTGATGAGGATGTAAAGGGAAAA
>CAZXXI010000085.1:0-6220 GCA_964644815.1 uncultured Muribaculaceae bacterium | reverse complement strand
GTTATATGACAAGCAAAGTTTTAGAGAAGCAGATGCTTATCATATGGGATTAGATGTGGGACACGAAGAGGGCCGCGCTGAAGGACACGCCGAAGGACGTGCTGAAGAACGAACTGAAATCGCAAGAAGACTTTACGAAAAAAAGTTCAGCATTAAAGAAATCGCAGAAATAACTGGCCTGTTAAAAAAAGACTTAGAAAACATATTGAGTTAAATTAGAAAAGAGATGACTTCATAACGATACAAAACTGTCTAATAATGAACAAAACCACATAGAATAGAAAACACAATAGATGCATTGCAAAAACTTTATAAATGTGGTATCATTTAGACATAAATTGATGACGGAAGACACGATTTTTATAAACCAAGAAATGATAGAGATTTAATCGGTTGGTGGAAGATTAAACTTGGCTATTTAAATTACTACTTCCTGAAAGAGCCAATAGGCTACGTCTGACTAGCGTTACAAAGTCTTAAGAGTAAATAAATAGGATGGTACCGTGTCTTTTAGGCACTCCTTGAAGCTATCCTTTTTTATTTAGAAAGAAAGGAAAAATATTATGAGAAATTTTAAAGAAGAAAAAGAATTAAATACGCTCAATCACAGTTGTGCACACTTGCTCGCCCAGGCAGTAAAGCACCTCTATCCTGAAGCTAAATTTTGGGTAGGCCCGGTCGTCGATGAAGGATTCTATTATGACATCGACTTGGGGGACAAATATTTAACAGATGAAGATATTCCTAAAATCGAAGCAGAGATGAAAAAGTGTGCTAAAGCAGATAAGTACATAGTAAGAGAAGAAATTTCGAAAGAGGAAGCATTAAAGAGGTTCAGCGACGACCCATATAAACTCGATTTAATAAATCACATGGACGAAAAAGACACCGTCATAAGTTGCTATACACAGGGCGACTTTACCGATTTATGCCGAGGCCCACACGTCGCATCTACTAAAGAGCTTAAGAATTTTAAACTTACAAAATTCAGCGGAGCTTATTGGAAGGGCGACGCCAATAACAAAGTATTACAGAGAATATATGGCGTATGTTTCCCAACTAAAGAAGAGTTGGATGCCCACTTAAACGAACTCGAAGAGGCCAAAGAGAGAGACCACCGCAAACTCGGAAAAGACTTAGGTATATTCATGTTTGCCGACCTCGTAGGTAAAGGCTTACCCATGTGGCTTCCTAACGGTTTTATCCTGCGTCACACATTAGTCGAATATATCACCGAAAAAGAGCTAAAACTCGGCTACAAACACGTCATGACTCCATCTCTCGGCAACGTCGATTTATATAAGACCAGTGGCCACTGGGACCATTATAAAGAGGATATGTTCCCAAAAATGGAACTCGATAATGAAGCCTATGTCTTAAGACCGATGAACTGTCCACATCACATGATGATTTACAAAAACTTCTTACATTCTTATCGAGACTTACCTATAAGATTAGCCGAAATAGCCAACGACTTCCGCTACGAAGCATCTGGGGCATGCTGTGGAATAGAGAGAACTCGCGCCTTTACGCAAAACGACTCCCACATTTTCTGTACACCTGGTCAAATAGAGAGCGAAATTAAAGGCGTTATAGACTTAATCTTAGATGTCTATAAAGACTTCGGTTTCGAGAATTACAAATTTAGATTGTCGCTAAGGGATAAAGAAAACACCGAGAAATACTTCGGCAACGACGAACTTTGGGAAAAGAGCGAATCTGCGCTGCGCAAGATTTTAAAAGAATCGGGAGCCGAGTTTTATGAAGAAGAAGGCGAAGCAGCTTTCTATGGACCTAAAATAGACGTTCAGGTTAAGAGTGCTATAGGACACGATGTAACGCTTTCAACTGTTCAATTAGATTATCAACTTCCAGAACGCTTCGAACTCGAATACATCGACGAAGAAGGCAAAAAGTGCCGTCCAGTCGTCATCCACCGCGCCATTTTGGGTTCACTCGATCGGTTCATAGCTTTCCTATTAGAAGAGACTAAAGGCGTTCTTCCAATTTGGTTAGCGCCTACCCAAGTATACGTCATCCCAGTTAACGACGAATTGCACCTCGATTATGCTAAAGAAGTTGCCGATAAACTTAAAGCACTAAACTACCGTGTTGAACTCGACAGCCGCAATGAAAAGCTCTCTTATAAGTTGCGTGAAAGTCAAGTTAAAAAAATACCTGTTACCCTCATACTGGGAGACAAAGAGATGGAAGACAAGACAATAAGCTATAGACTGATAGGCTCAAGAGATACGACGACTGTCACATTCGATGAGTTAGTAGAATTTTTAAATAGATAGAAGAATATACATATGGAAACGAATACATTTGAGGAGATTCATTTTAATGAACTAAAGTCTGAAGTTACAATTGGAAACAGATACTCACACCTGACATTCTTTACCGCTAGTGATAAAGTATCGCTCGTATTTACTTGCAACAAAAGCGGCGATTATGACAATTCCGTAATGGAGACAGTTCCTTTGGATTTGTTAAAGGAATTTAATAGATGTATAAAGACGTTTGGCCCTAATAACATCATAACTATCAAAAGGCCACAACAAAACTTAGAGATGGACATCGGCTATGACATAACTAATAATATAGAAATATTTTTCGAATTGATAGACTACGACTACGATGCTTCCCAAGGAGCATCCAAAAAGACATATGCCATTGACGTCCAAAATGGCACAACCGAATATCGAGTACTCAAAGAAGTACTAGACTTCCTTTTGAAAAATAGAGATAAACGCGAAAAAAAGGATGGTGAAGAACATGAATATCAACTTCATTCCGCTGAACACCAAAGGACGAGTAGATTTTAACGAACCACTAGAATTGAAAGAAGTCGACAATCCGATGATAAAAGAATTTATCGGCATGAATTGCGCAGGAACCATCGTCGATAACGGAACAGAGGAATATGAGATAAACTTACACATTACTGGCACAGTGGTCCTGAAAAGCTCCATAAACGGCAGCGACGTCAGACGAAATATAGATATTGAATGCGAAGATTTGATTCCAAATTTGGTCGAGAATTTTAAAAATAGCTCAAATACACTTGATATTTTACCGATTATATGGGAAAATATATTACTGGAAATTCCCATCAGTGTCAAAAACGCTGACGACGAGTTCGAAATGAGCTCCGGTAACGGTTGGGAAATACTCGATGAAGAGTAATATAAAAGGAGGAAAGAAACATGGCAGTTCCATTTAGAAGAACGAGTAAGACAAAAAAGAGAATGCGTCGTACACATTTAAAGAAGACATTACCAAAGACTACTACTTGTCCAAATTGTGGCGCAACAATCAAGCCTCATAGAGTTTGTACGAAGTGCGGTTTCTATAAAAACAAAGAAGTTATTGCAACTACTGATAACAATAGCGAAGAATAATTAAAAGGGCTGAAGATTTAATCTTCAGTCTTTTTAAACCAAAGATATTAGTCTTTACAATACTAAAATCTCTATTGCTTTACAATCTAGCGATTTTAGTATAAAATATTCTCTATGGAAAGAGGTAAAAAATGATGAGTACCATCGCAAAAGTAGATAAAAAAGATCAATTGTTGATGCAACTTACACATTATTTTATTACGGTAGAAAACTATACACCGATAGTGGTTAAAGGTGTTAAAAACGAGATATGGCTCGAGAACATGAATGCTGAATATAGAATAATTAGAATAAATGCCAATTATATACATAACGACGAACAGCTCGACTTCGATTTATTCAAGATAAAAAACATAGTTCGCCAAGTCCGCAGAAAGACGCTCTCGTGGAGCATAAAGACTCTAAATATATTTTTAGATTTGGGAAACAACGCCAACATCAAAGATGGCGACAAAATTAAATGCCTTTCATTGACCGAGCAAAAAAGTTTGAAGAAAAATAAAGAATTAAACGAAATATTTCCGGATTTAAAGAATAATTTGCTCGACTCTAAAGATGGTATCGAGTTCATCATCAACGTCACTAATGATATCAATAAAAAGACAGAAAGGGAAAATATGGAATTCGAAAAAGTGTTTAAAAAGAAGAAAAACGTCATTACTTCGCTGCTGATTGCTTTAAACGTCATAGTTTATATAATGGCGACTTTCGGTTCTTTAACTGGCCGTTTCGATTGGTTTAGTGCTTTAGCTCTAAATAGATTCAATGTACGAGAAATAGGCCAAGTATATAGACTCATAACGAGTGCCTTTATCCACGAAGAATTTTTTCATCTGTTGATGAACATGTATGCCCTATATATTATAGGATCACAAGTAGAATCGTTTATAGGAAAGGGCAAGTATTTAATCATCTATCTATTCAGCGCTCTAACGGGTAGTCTCTTATCATGTGTGGTCCATACCGACACATCGTGGTCTTTAGGTGCCAGTGGTGCCATCTTCGGCCTCATGGGCACGCTCATCTACTTCGGCTACCACTATAGAATTTATCTGGACAATGTCCTACGCACACAAATCATTCCCTTAGTAGCTTTAAACCTATTGATAGGTTTTATCTTCGAAGGCATAGACAATGCCGCCCACATCGGTGGACTAGTGGGAGGACTATTCATGACGATGGCTTTAGGAATTAAGAATAAGACGACGACTCAAGATACGGTAAATGGCGTCATCTGTTCGGCCATACTGTTCGGTTTCTTGAGCTATCTATTGTTCTTTATGAGATAATCTTTATCTCATTTTTTTTGTCAAACGAATGCATTTACCATATGTCAATAAAAACGATAATTTGACAAATTAGTGTATAATTTTACAAAATGGTTGTCATTACCACTTGTAAATGATTTTGTATAGTGCTATACTCGTATTAACAAAGAAGGAAATACTTCGTTTGAGTAAAAAGGAGAGATATTATATGAAAACGAGAAACAAAATAGGAGCATTGAGTGTACTAGCGGCAACAGCTATATTAAATCCGTGGAGCGTCAAAGCTGAAAGCTCTACATTGCCTTCCCCTGTAGATGGTAAGATAACTCTTACCGAAGATGTATCATTAAATTCTGCATGGGTAAACAATAACACTGGCAAAGTTACAATCGATTTAAACGGTCACACTTTGAAAAGAGCAGGTTACTACGGTTATCTCATCAACAACAACAGTAAAGATGACGATTTAGTAATCACTGATTCTAGCGCAGATAAAAAGGGTATGATAGTTTGCGAAAAAGAAAATGACCCTCGCGCCGAGAAATCTCCATCTTCTTGCATAAGAAACAATGGAACTCTTGAAATAAATGGAGTAACAATCGATTCTGAATTCCATGGAATAAAGACAGAAGAAGACACTACTTTAACTGTTAAAAATTCTAAGATAACAACTCACAGCATCAAAGCATCAGGTATCCAAAACTATGGAGACTTGACACTCGAGAGTTCTGAAATATACGGAGCTACAGACCCTCAAGGAGCAGCAATATTCTCGCTATCTTGGAACGAAGGTGGTGTAGCATATGGTTCAACGGCTACGATTAAAGATTCGACTTTGAGTGCTTATTGGCCAATTATCATTGAACACTTTGGAACATCAATTCCAGGTGAAACGATCGATGTCGTAGTAGAAAACAGTACCCTCGAACAAATCGGTGGACTTGCTAGAATCGAAGGTAGAAACAAACGCTCTACAAATGACGTTAGCGAAATGACTCTTACATTAAAGGGAAATATCACAGCTTCAAGTGAAGCATTAGAGTTTGCCGAAGAAGGTACAGTACTAACATTGAATAAAGATTTGACAGAAGAAATCACTGTTCCAAAAGGAATGACACTTGTAATTCCAGAAGGCATCACAGTTGGAGAAAATGTACGCATGGAAGAAGGCGCTACTGTCGAAAACAAATCTACTGGAGAAATAACTATCACTATTATCGGTGAAGATGGCACAGAAGAGACTAAGACTATACCAGAAGGAAAAGACTCTAGTTATGTAGAACCAACTCCAGAAGACCCAGAAAATCCTACTGAGCCTACTGAACCTACAAATCCAACAGACCCAGAAAATCCAACCGAACCTACTACTCCAGAAGAACCAAAAAAAGATGACGATATCAACACTCCAAATGACAACCCAAAAACTTTAGACGGAGTTTACGGTTATGCCGCTATAGGTGCAGTCAGCTTGGCATCACTCGTAGCTATCATAAAGAAAAAATTGAGTTAATAAAACTAAAGGACGAAATAAAAGTGATGTTTCGTCTT
>CAZXXI010000084.1:0-6220 GCA_964644815.1 uncultured Muribaculaceae bacterium | reverse complement strand
TATGTTCTTTGTACAATTTTTGTTTAGATATTTAGTTTCGCAAGAGGTCTATTATTAAAAAAGAGAATGAGGGAAAGGCTAAAAAAGTAGCAAAAATTGCTGGATTAAACAAATTTTTAAGAGTATATTATGGAACAGTAAAAAGAAAGTATATAGAATTATCTCTCTGGTAATTTACTCTTTCCACTTTCTCTTAGAGAAAGTGCCTCTCGGGAGAGCCGCCGGAGGCAAACCATAAAAATTGGCTTCTTTTGTCGTGGAATAAAAAAATAATTAAAATTTTTAAGATTTTATAAAAAAAGTACTTGATTTTTATTAGCAAGTTTTTATAGTTAGTAATAGTGGTCGTTTGTATAGTGCTCAGTCATCTAATAGTGGTGCCATAGCTCCTGTCATAAACCTTTCAGCTGAATACGCAAGTGAATTAATCGGAGACGGAACTATGACCAATCCATACCGCGCCTCTGGTGTAGAGCCATAAAAAACGCTTGTCTAAGACCTGCAAGATACCTCAAGGATCTAAACGTGTCTTTTTTATATGTCAATCAGTCTCGCACAAAAGCTTAGATAGAGCGATTGAAAGCAATTTTACACTTTAATGTCTCGTTTAAAGTTGAGTGTTTTTTGCCATAATATAAATGGTGATAAAACATGGCAATTAATACAGCGATATCTTTTGGCTTGGTAAACATACCCGTCGTCTATCAGCCGATTATCAAGAATAACGATACGTCTTTCAATCAGTTACACAAGAAATGTATGAATAGAATCCATTATCAGAAGTACTGCGACCACTGTAAAAAGGTAGTAAAAGATGTAGAGTTGATAAGGGGTTATGAATACGAGAAAGGGGAATACGTCACTTTTACGAGGGATGAACTAGAAGAGATGCAAATCGACTTGAAGGGGACAGTCGAAGTTGTATCTTTTGTACCGGAGAATGAAATAGAGTCGTACTACTATGAAAAGAGCTATATTTTGAGTACGCCTAAGAAGTCGAAAGCGTATTCGCTGTTCTTAGAAGTTTTGAGGAAAAGCAAAATGGTCGCGGTGGCGAAGACTACACTGGCGAGCAAGTTTTACTATGTGTTGTTGAAGTATCATGGAGGAAATATTTTGATGTCGACTATTTACTTCGAAGAGGAAGTAAATATACCGGAGTCGTCGGTCGAGACGAAGTTTACGAAAGAGGAGCTCGATTTAGCGTTAAAATTGGTCGAACAGCTCTCTGGACACTTTAAGCCGGAGACCTACGAAGACGATTATCAGAACCAAATAAAAGATGCTATCGATAAGAAAATAGATGGCAAGCCAGTGCCGAAGAAGAAGGCCAATAAAAAAGCGACCGCGAAAGATTTGATGACCGCGTTGAAAAAGAGTTTGGAGGAGAAGTGATAGAGTTCGGCAAGTTCTTTGGTCCGATGCTTTTGACGGAGAAGAGCAGAGCTTTTGACGACGAGGACTACATATATGAACTAAAGTACGATGGCATCAGAGCAATCGTCCACGTCGATAGGAAAAGTATCCGTATATATAGCCGAAATGGGGTGGAAATAAGTGGGTTATACCCAGAGCTCAAAAGCATCCAAGGGCTCGTAAAAGGAGAAGTCATCTTCGACGGAGAGTTGGTCCGTTTTAGAGAAGGAGTGCCAGACTTTAAAGGCGTGGCAAAACGCAACAGATTGAGGGATACTCAAAAGATAAAGTATGCATCACTAAATGAACCGGTTACGTTTGTCGCTTTCGATATACTGTATGAGGGAGGAGACCTCACAGGTAAGACGCTGATTGAAAGGAAGAAGATACTTGAAGGATATAAAGAAAATGAGTACTTTTTAAAGACGGAATACATAGAAGGAAAGGGGAAAAAGCTGTTTTCTAAAGTGTGTGAAGCCGGTTTAGAGGGCATCGTCGCCAAGAGGAAAGATAGTCTATATTCAGTTGGTACGCGCAGTACGGAATGGATAAAGATTAAGAACTTCAAAGAGGAAGATTTCGTCGTAGGAGGTTATGTCGACAACAAAGTAAAGTGTTCTCTTCTTTTGGGAGAGTATAGAAGAGGAAAACTCTACTATGTAGGGAAGGTCTCGATTAGCAAGAATTCTAGTCAGTGTAAAGAACTTTGGAAAATGGATGTAAAGAAAGCTAACCCTTTTGTCAACTGCGAAGAGAAGGGAGCAAAGTACTTTAATCCTAAGAGGAAAGCGAGAGTGTCGTATATAGAAAGAACTGAAAGTGGAAACTTGAGGCAGCCGGTTTTTAAGAAGTTTATAGAGTAGTTAAGGGGGACGTGAGTAAATTGACATTGGACAAATATAACGAGAAACGCGACTTTAATAAGACGGATGAACCGAAGGGGAAGAAAGTCAAAAGCAAGAAGAGATTGCGGTTTGTAGTGCAACACCATCTCGCAAGAAAAGACCACTTCGACTTTCGATTGGAGATGGCTGGCACTTTGAAAAGTTGGGCAGTGCCCAAAGGTCCTTCGTACGATACTAAAGTAAGAAGATTGGCCGTGATGGTGGAAGACCACCCACTTGCATATAGGAATTTTGAAGGAACGATACCGAAGGGCGAGTACGGCGGTGGGACAGTACAATTATTCGACGAAGGATATTGGATTCCAGATGAAAATCCGGCGAGCAGTCTAAAAAAAGGGTCCATCAAATTCGAACTTTTGGGCAAAAGACTCAAGGGTAGGTGGACTTTAGTAAAATATAAAGAAGACAATTGGTTATTGATTAAAGAAAGGGATGGAGTGAACTTATTTTCCGACATAAGCAAGATTAAGACGAGCATCAGGACGGGAAAGACGATGAAGGAAATTGAAAGTGGGAAGCTAGTGAAGAGAGTGATGAATTCTTTTAAAGATAAAATAGTGCTTGGGACTAAGATTACAAGTCCAGAGAAAGTTATATTTGAAAGACCGAAAGTTAGCAAGTATGACATCGCTTTATATTATAAAAGGGTGGCGAATAGGATGCTTCCCTATATAAAAAATCGTCTCATAAGTACGATAAGGTTACCTGATGGAGCAGGTGGAACGAAATTTTTCAAGAAACACCTAGAAAATACGAGTGGATTGCTTGGAGAAATAGACTTATCTACTAAAGAGGACAAGAGGGGCGATTATTACTACATTTACTCCGAAGAAGGGCTCGTAAATGAAGTACAGATGAATAGCTATGAGTTTCACATTTGGGGCAGCAGGGTGGAATCTTTGGAAAGACCGGATATGATGGTATTCGACTTAGATCCCGATGAAAAGATGGATATTAAAAGAATCCGTCAAGGAGTGAAGGATTTAAAGAGTGTGCTCGACGAGTGTGACCTAAAGTCTTATTTAAAGACGAGTGGTGGTAAAGGGTATCACGTCGTCGTACCCATCCAAAAACTTAAAAATTGGAAATCTTTTAGCGAATTTGCCGAGAACATAGCTAAACTGATGGAAGCCAAGTGGCCAGATAGATACACTTCTAATATAAGAAAGGATAAGCGTTTGGGTAAAATATTCATCGATTGGCAAAGAAACGCGAGGATGGCCACGAGTGTAGCTCCTTATTCTTTGAGACTTCGAGATAAGCCGAGAATATCGATGCCTATCAAGTGGAGCGAACTCGATAAGGTGAAACCGGATGATATAACGATGGATGAAGCGATAAAAAGACTTAAGAGAAAAGACCCATGGGAAGGATTCTTCGACAATGCATGAACGACTGTGACGATAAACACAGTTTTTTCTTTGGGCAATTGTTGTTACTTTTGAATTTAAATGATATAATCGTAGTACGCGAGATATAAATCTAAAAAAATATATAAAAGAAGTGATTGTTATGTATAAGTTTATAAAAAGATTTTGCGATATCATTTTTTCTATCGTTCTTATAATTGTGACTTTTCCACTTTTAGTAATTGTGCTTTTGATAACACTCTTCGATTTGGGTAGGCCACTTATAGATATAAGAATACCGAGAGAAGGTTTGAAGAAGAAGCCGTTTTACATGTATAAAATTAGGACGCGCATCTATGACGATAAAGGGAATAGCACTTATTCTAAGGTCAGCAAATTAATCGATAGCATAGGGTTGAACGAATTACCACAGCTTTTTAACATTTTAAAGGGAGATATGAGTTTTATCGGACCGCGGGCATTCATATGTGGAGAAAAGTTGCCCAAGGGAAACATCAGTCCTAAGAGATATTTAGTTAAACCCGGTATCATAAGTTTGGCACAGAGTAGAGGTGGAAGGTTCTTGTCATACGAGAAGACGTTGGAATGCGATGAGGAATACTATGACAATTTCGGTTTTAAGCAAGATTTGGTAATATTCATCAAGTCGATTGGGACGGTCCTAAAGACTATTTATTGTTTTACGATTAAAAATAAGTTAAAATTTAAGAGGAAAGACTAAATCTATAAGGGAGAAATTGGAAAGATGAAAGTATTACTTTTTACACACGAGAGCGACATAGATGGAATGGGAAATGTCGTATTTGCCAAGATGGCGTTTGACGAGGTCGATTATGTCTTGACCGAGACGTATGAACTCCAAGGGGAATTGGCAAAATTTTATGATGACGGTTCTATATATGATTACGATATGATCTTTGTGACGGATTTATGGCTCGAAGACCCAATGTTGACAAAAGTCGCTACCGACGAGAGGTTAGCCGGTAAGTTTTTTGTATTCGACCATCATAAATCCGCGATAGAAGGAGGTTTTAACAGGTATCCTTTTACGACGATTCGCTATGAAGATGAGTTGGGCTTGTGCTGCGGAACTAGTCTTTTCCATGAGTTCTTGGTCTCTTTGAGATATTTAGATTCGGACAATAAAACTGCCAAAGATTTTGCAGAATTGACGAGAAGATATGACACGTGGGAATGGAAGACGAGATACGACGAAGAGACCCCACACCTCCTAACTCTGCTTTTCGATGCCGTCGGTCCAGAGTGCTATATAGAATTGATGTACCAAAAGTTGGCGCATGAGAAAGATGGCTTCGCTTTCAGCGAATTAGAGAAGAAACTGATTGACAATAAAATAAGACAAATACAGGGCAAATTTGAGAAGTATGCAGAAAAAATTTTATATAAAACGATATTCGGCTTAAAAGCGGGAATAGTATTCATCGATTATGAATATAGAAACGATTTAACCGAATACTTTAGGCAGCACGACTACGACATGGATTTCGTCATGTTAATCTCTATGGACAAAGGAACTGTATCTTACCGCAATATTAGAAAAGATGTCAACGTCAGAGTAATCGCAGAGGCTTTGGGTGGCAAAGGAAACGACAAATCGGCGGGAAGTCCTATCAGCGAGGCACAAAAACAGGCTATGGTTAAAGTTTTGTTGACAAAAAGTGATATGAATCTTTAAGAGGAAAAACCATGTATGACGAAATTATTGAAAATTTAAGAAGGCAATTGCAAGAGATCGAAGTAGAGGAAATAAAAGATAAAAAATTACATCTCGGAATATTCGGCGAACCATATTTGACCCGCATGTTAGAAAGCAAAAAGACTATAGAATCGAGGTTTAGTAAAAATAAAATTGCACCTTTCGGCAAAATTACTAAGGACGACGTTGTCATCATTAAGAAGTCCAGCGGGGATGTCATGGGATACATTACGATTAAAGAGGTTCTATTCTTCGATTTGAGAGATGTTTCTATCGATACGATAAGATTAAAATATGGCAAAGACTTATGTGTCGATGAAGAGTTTTGGGTTAGTAAAAAATACAGCAATTATGCAACTCTAAAATTCATAGATAAGCTAGCTAAACTGAATCCTTTTCATATCGAGAAAAGGGGAATGCAAACTTGGGTAATTCTTAAATAATCTCAAGTTTTTTTTAATGACTTGAGCAAGTTTAAATCTTATAAAGAGAAAAATCGAACTGATTTAATTCGACTATTTTCCACAATATAGCAAAGTCAAGCCACAATTCCACCGCCTCTATACTAACAAAATTATGCATTACAAAACTAGTATATTAAAAGTACATTTTTTCTCTAGCATTTCACATTTATGATTTTATTTTTCTTTTTTATCAATTAGTTTTGTGGCATCTTTATCATATAGAAAAATATGAAATGCATATTTATTAGCAAATATGCAAGCTTGTTTTATATAAAGAAAACTCGCCAACTAACTTTAGTGTGCGAGTATTAACCTCAATGGAGCGAATCACATACAAGTTACGAACTT